>JAHEMX010000048.1 GCA_024643445.1 Desulfobulbaceae bacterium
AAATAACATGTAATTACAGTTGCTTAGCCAAAAAGTGGTTTTGTCATTTTCGATCAATAATAAGGTAAATGTAGAATTTTGTTTGCATTTTTTTTTTTAGTTACGTATAACGGGTAATGGGGAATTACGATTATGAAATAACAGATACGGTGTTGTAATGTCAGATAGAGAAACCATTCTCATGTATGACTCCTGTTCGGGCAGTTCTTCATTGATCGCCGAGGCCCTGACTGAGACATATACCCTGACGGTGACGAACAGTGAAGAGGAATTTCAGGACAAGATGGGAAGCCGGCAGTTTGATCTGGTCCTGCTCGGTGTTGACGGGCTGGACGGCTCCCGCATGAGACTCCTTGAATCGACCACCATCAAAAGCCCGTATACACCTGTTGTAGTCACCAGCGCCAACGAGCGGGCCGAGCTCGTTGTCAAGGCGATGAACATCGGAGCCTGTGATTTCCTCGTTCATCCCATTTCCCGTGAGCGCTTCATCATGGCCATCAAGCGCGCCATACAGCTGCGCAACCAGCGGCATGAAATCGATTATCTTCGCCATCGCCAGGATATTGTCTACGATTTCAATCGTGTCATCGCCGGCAGTGTGCGGATGAAGGTCGTCCTGAAGTCCCTGAAAAAGTTTGCCCGTACCGATTCGACCATCCTTCTTACCGGAGATACCGGAACCGGCAAGAGCTTTCTTTCCGGCACGGTGCATTTTAATTCGCCACGAAGAAAGAAGCCTTTTGTAAAAATCAATTGCGCCAATATCCCGGAGCCGCTTCTTGAATCAGAATTGTTCGGACACGAGATTGGTGCTTTCTCACGAGCCGAAAAACTGCGAATCGGGCGGTTCGAACAGGCTGCCGGAGGCACCATTTTTCTGGATGAGATCGGTGAAATCGGCATGAGCGTGCAGTCCAAGCTCCTGCGGGTACTCGAGGAAAAATCATTTGAACGAATCGGCGGCAGCAAGACGGTCTATGCAGACGTCAGAATCATAGCCGCGACCAACAAGGATCTGATCAGGCAGGTTGAGCATGGCAAGTTTCGCGAGGATCTTTATTACCGGATCAATGTGCTTCCGGTGCAGCTGCCGTCGCTGAAGGAGCGGCGGGAATGCATCATGCCGCTGGCCGAGCGTCTTCTGGCCAGGTATTGTAAATCGGTGAGCCGGCATATTTCAGGATTCAGCCATGATGCGACAGATGCGATCCTGAACTACGATTGGCCGGGGAATATAAGGCAGCTGGCAAATACCATCGAACGTGCGGTGATTCTCGAGGAAAGCGACCGGATCAATATGGCCAACCTGGCCCTGCCGCCGCGGCGCAACAATAGCGACAGCTCGCTGAAAGTTATTACCAATAAGAGAAGGCGCAGTGACTATATCTATTCCGAGAACAGCGGTTCACTGGCCGGCCACGAAAAAGACCTGATCGTCAAGGTTCTTGAGGAATGTCTCTGGGTTCAGAAAAATGCCGCGATAAAGCTCGGTATAAGCCCCCGGGCGCTGAACTACAAGATACGAAAATGGGGCATTACCCACCCGCACTGGCGACGAAACAAGTAGGCACGTCCTGCAGGAGCCGACGCCAGTAACGTCATGTCTGCGGGTCAGCTCCCAGCGTGTCGCCTATTACAGGCAATCACCCGTTTTCCACCTCTGCAAGTATCTCCTCTATTACGCTGATTCCCTGGTGCCAGAATGAGGGCTCGTTGAGATCAATGCCAAACGGGCTGAGCAGGTCATAAGGCGATGCTGATCCCCCGGCACCAAGCAGGGCAAAGTATTTTTCAACAAAGCCATCTCCTTCCTGCTGATAGAGACCGTACAGGGCGAGAACCAGCAGTTCGCCAAAGGCATAGGAATAAACGTAACCGGGTACATTGAGGAAGTGGGGGATATAACTCCACCAGATGCGGTAATCGTCCCGCAGCACAACACCATTGCCAAACATTTCCTGCTGTGTCTGCATCCAGCTCGAGCTTAACTCATCACTGCTCAGTTCACCCCGTCCCCGTCTCCCCTGATGCATCAGGTTCTCGAAACGGTTCATGGCCACCTGGCGGAACACGGTGGCGAAGACGGATTCAAGTTTCTGACAGATAAAGGCACGTTTTTCTTCAGGTTTATCAATTATTTTCAGCTGAGCCCTGAATACCAGGAATTCGGCAAAGACCGAAGCGGTTTCGGCCAGCGTCAGCGGCGTTTCACTGTTAAAGTAGCCCTTTTTTGAGGCAAGAACCTGGTGCACTCCGTGGCCGAGTTCATGCGCCACGGTGGAAACGTCACGATGCGTGCCGGTGTAATTGACCATCAGGTAGGGATGGACTTCAGGCACGCAGGGGTGGGCAAACGCCCCGCCCCGTTTACCCTGCCATACGGGAGCATGGATCCAGGATTTTTCAAAAAACTGTTCTGCTATGGCCGCGAGTTCCCCGGAAAAATCAGCAAAAGAACCAAGGATGATCTCCCGGCAGTTTTTCCAGTCGATCCGTGTCGTCGGAAGGCTCGGAAGCGGCGCATAGCGGTCGTAGTCATAAAGGGTTTCAAGACCGAGAAGCGAGCCTTTTAACCGGTAATAACGACTGACGAGATCGTAGCGTGAAGTTACCGCATCGATGAGGGTTTCGACGGTATGATCATCAATCTGGTTGTCCAGATTCATCGAACTGACCCAGTGGCTATAGGACCGCAAACGGTCGTTTACCATCTTGTCGGCAGCCAGGGTGTTAAAGATGTGGGTGAGGATGTGTCCCTGGCTCTGCAGTCCCTGGGTCAGGTCGTCTGCTGCCTGTTTGCGGACAGCCCGGTCGGCGTGGTAAAGATCGCTGAGCACCTCCTCTTCGGTGCGCTTTCCTGCACCAAAACGAAGGTTGCCGATCACCTTTTCAAACAGGGTGGTCCAGCTTTTTCGACCGACAGATTTCAGTTCTATCAGAAGTTTTTCTTCCGCCTCGACTAATTGGTGAGGATGGTATCGACGCAGAGACAAGAGATAATGCCTGTAGGGCAGAAGGACCGGGTCCTGGAGTAGATGAGCAGCCTTTTCCCGGCCAAGATTGTTCCATTCCAGTTCAAAAAAGACCGACTGCTTGTGGCAGTCATTGGCCAGTTCATGGATCTGCTGATAAAGCGCTCCGGCCGCTTCGTTGTCTATCTGGGTGATGAAATACAGGAACGAATAGGTCAGCAGTTTTCCCAGGCGGCATTCGAGTGCCTCTAGACGGTCGACCAGGGCATGGAGTTCGGCACCAGATAAGGCTGCAACCCGGCTGTGAAAGTCTTTTTCTATGGCCTTGGCCTGTTCCCTGCACCACCGTGAATCACCGCTGAACGACGGGCACTCCGGAGAAGCATAGAGATCATCGAGATTCCAGAGAACCGCTTCGCAGCCCAGTTCCCTGTTCATCTGTGTCGAGTCGGTCATGGACGCATTTCCAGCAGGGACCTGATAAAAGGGCCGACGGCGTCGATGCCCTGTTCATCAACAAGCTTTATAGTCTGTGAACCGATGACCGCCATATCGGCCTTGCCGATCAACTCCGCGATGTCTGTCCGGCTCTGGATGCCGAAACCGACACCGATCGGCAGTGACGTTGCAGTGCGGCAGCGGCCGAGGTAGGAGCTGAAATCGGCATCGAGTTGGGAATGTTTTCCGGTTACACCCCGCCGGGCAGTACAGTAGATGAAGCCGGCTCCGCAGCGGTGCAGTTCGCACATCCGCTCATCAAGTGTTGTCGGCGCATAAATCAGGATGGGGGCAATGCCTTGTGCTTTGGCCGCCTCGCAGAAATCCTTCCCTTCCTCGGGCGGCAGATCGGGGATGATGATGCCCTGAATACCCGCTTCCCGGGCTTTCTTGAGAAAAGCCTGTTCTCCGTATTTAAAGACAATATTATAATAGGTCATATAGAGAAACGGTATATCGTGGGCCGCACTCATCTCCGCACCAAAGGCCAGACAATCAGCAATGGTGGTACCGCCGGTAATACTGTCCTGATTTGCCTTGAGGATTACCGGGCCGTCGGCCATCGGTTCGGAGAAGGGAATCTGCATCTCGATGCAATCCACCCCGTTTTCAACCATCTGTTTGATGACCTGACGATTGGTCTCAAAGGACGGGTAGCCCAGGACGATATGCGTCATCAGTAAAATATCTTTGTTTTCGAGTCTTTTTCTCAGGGTCTGCTCAAGTTGCATTGCTGTCTCCATGCTTGGGCCGGGCTGTCGTCGTTAGGTTATCGGCTGTACTGCCTGCCGCGTTCAATGATAAACTGCTTCCAGGACGGGTCATCGAAGGCATGGGCGATGGTGAAGATATCCTTGTCACCGCGACCTGACATGTTGATGATCACCGCATCCTCGGCTGATAATGCCCCCACCTCCTTGAACGCCTGCACGAAGGCGTGGGCGGATTCCAGGGCCGGAATGATACCTTCTTTCTTCATGGTCAGATCAAGTGCCTGCATGACTTCGCTATCGGTAGCCGCTGCAAACCTGACACGTTTTTTTTCCCAGAGATCGGCAAGAATTGGCGATACGCCTATGTAATCAAGACCTGCCGAGACAGAATGGGTGTCGAGCATCTGGCCGTCACTATTTTGCAGGAACATGGTCTTGTAGCCCTGGGCAACCCCGGCTGAAGCATCATTGCCGCAAAGCCTGGAGGCGTGCTGACCACTGTCGAGGCCAAGGCCGCCAGCCTCGACGCCGATCAGTTCGGTCTTCTCTTCCTCGAGAAAACGCTGGAATATCCCGAGCGAATTGGAGCCGCCGCCGACACAGGCATAAATCCTGGCCGGAAGCCCTCCGTGCTGGTGCAGTATCTGTTCGGCGGCTTCAACGCCGATAATTGACTGGAACCACGATACCATCTCCGGAAAGGGCGCCGGGCCGCAGGCCGTGCCGAGCGCATAGTGAGTGGTATCCATATTGGTCACCCAATCGCGAAAAGACTCGTTGATGGCATCCTTCAGGGTCCGGGAACCATCGCGGACCGGAATGACGGTTGCTCCCATCTTTTCCATCCAGAAAACATTGGGGCGCTGGCGCAGAACATCCTCCTCGCCCATGTAAATGGTACAATCAAGACCGAATTTTGCCGCCATGGTGGCAGTGGCCACGCCATGCTGACCGGCCCCTGTTTCGGCGATCACCCTGGTTTTTCCCATTCGTTTGACCAGCAGTCCCTGGCCCATGACGTTATTCAGTTTGTGCGCACCGGTATGATTCAGGTCCTCCCGCTTTATATAGATCTGGGCGCCACCAAAGTGCTTGGTGAGATTCTCGGCATGGGTCAATGGGGTCGGGCGGCAGGAATAGGTGGACATCAGCCGCAGGTATTCCTGCCAGAAGGCAGGATCGTTCCTGACCTGCTCGAAGGCCTTGCTCAGTTCCTTGAATGTCTCGTGAAGAACTTCGGGGATAAAGCTCCCTCCCCAGTTACCGTAATACTTCTTTATGCTCATGGTCTGCTCCAATCGTCAGTCGACTATCGTGATTCTAATGGTCTTTTCAGGGCTGCGGTGATCCTGATGATAATAAGGCATCTCTGCCTGAGGTGCCAGTCGTTAAATGCGGCAATTACTCGATACTGCTTTAAATCCGTATAAACACCAACCACCTGCATGAAAAGAACGATCACCGCCAGCAGCCCCTGGCTGCCATAAACGGTGCTGCAGACTACACTACCTGTTCCCCTTATCACAATAAAGAAACGAGCGGCACGGCTGCACGATTTCCCTATCGGTGCCTGGTGCGTACATTTTTACGTGCAGATGAAACAAATACTCAGCTGCTGGTGTCCGGTAACTCATCTCTTTACGGCTTGCAGACTGAGCCGGCAGGCGCTGGCAAAATCTTCAGGAAAATGGCCATTTATGAAGCGCAGCTGATTTTCACTGAAAGCGCCGGGCGACTGGGGAATCTTGGGCAGCAGGGAGTACAGCAGCGGCTGGGCCGTTTCTGGGGAAGAAAATCGCTTGGAAAATTCAATCGTTGTCACCATCCGCGCGCCCCGTCCGGCAAGGGACTGCTGAGCCTTCAGCAGCGCCTGGTCAAGTGATTGCCTGGTGGCCAGATCGGTTTCGACAATGTTTCCCGGCCATATGCCCCCGGGGCCTGGCTTGGTCATGATCTGCAACTCCCATTGCGAGGTCTGCGCTTTTGGTACGAAGAGAATAACCCGCTGATCCTGCCAGACGACAAGATTTTTTTGACGATCAGCCCTGCCGTCCATACGCGTGTTGTTCTCGATTGCGCTGAGATAGTCCTTGAAGAAACTGCTATTATAGCGTGCGCGGTAGTGCTCGATAACTTCTGTGATCATGTCTCCGGCAGAAAACGGCTGCAATCCCTCCGGGGATTCTTCCTGTCCAGCATGACAGGTCGGGATTTTAGAAGGGATGAGCGAATATTGCTGGTGGATCTGCTGGTGCGATGCATGCAGCCGGTAACCGGAGGACGCAAAATCAAACCCGAAATTCCAGCCCCAGAGCGTTGCATCCCAATCCATAGCGCCAAAGCGGGGGTGCTGAAGAATCGAGATCCTTATGTCCTCCAGGTCCTCGGACGAAAACGGTGGCAGAGGGAGGGCAATAGCAAGCTGATCCGCCATGCGTACATAGGTCCGCTGGTAATATAGGTGCCGCAACCCTGTCATGTCAGAGAGATTCAGGCTGTCAATGTCATAGCGGATTGCATCATCGGACATGTTGGCTGCGTAGTGTCCGCCGGCGATATATGAGTTTCTCCTGAGATACTCATAGACATGGGTATCATCATGAAAATCGCCGACTATTTCACTGGCTCCCTGGGTTCCCGGTCGCAGCACCATGGCAATCTTGTAGGGGGCCGGCAAGGCGGGATTATTGGCTACCGCTTCAAAAAGCTCTCCATCACGTACCTCGGGGCGGCGGTTGCCGCATGCATCTTCGCTATATCGCAGGCCGACTGGTCCATGCTGGCCGCTGCTCTCAAAGGTGCAGCAGCGATGGGCCAGAGCCACAAGATCGTCTGGATCCGTTGAACTGATCGCCAGGCTCAGGAGCAGGGGACGGGGGAGAGTGTCGATAAGGCCGCTGCTGATATTGTTTGAAGCCAGGGTCCTACTGAGTGAAACCGGGGAACGGGAGGGCAGCCTGATATCTTCGATAGCGGAGGCATTGCGCTCCGCCCACGTGTGACCAATGAAGGTGGTACCGCGAAAGGGGAACGGGTTTGCAATTTCATAGATCGTATCTGCTTCGGGAACCACCACCTCACCGGTTGGAAAATTCCCCTCGTTTAATACCGGGGTACCCGATCCATTCCGTCCCAGTTTTTCGATTCTTGTCTCCCGCCGCAGATTACGTACCGTGTAGGAGGGTTGGTGAATACCGTAGCAAAACCTGCCCGTAGGGGAAATGCATGTTCTCATGATCATAGATCAATCAATCGTGAAGGTTAACCTTGTCCCATATGACCAGAGCGCGCTGGTAGACGTCGGAGCGGGAGACACCCATGTCGGTAGAGACCTTTTTGCAGACATCTTTCATCGAGAGCTCACTGTTTGCCAGATACCAGTGCAGAATCTCTTCGATACTCTCACCCTGGGGAACAACCGGCGAACCTGGATGAATAACGAGCACCAACTCTCCCCGAATCTTCTCGTCAGCGATTGTTGCCGCCAGGGCGCTCAGGGTAGTTTCATGGATATCCTCGAATTTTTTGCTTATTTCACGCGCCCAGAGGAGCTTCCTGTCGCCCAGTATCTGCTCGGCACTTTTGATGAAGCGCTGAATGCGGTGGGGTGATTCATAGAAAACGAGGGGGTAGATCGAGTCCGCCAGCGATTGCAGGAGCTGGTTGCGCTGGGCTGATTTGACCGGCGCAAAACCGATGAATAGATATGAGCCGGTCTCGAGGCCGGCGCAACTCACGGCTGCACTTACTGCCGAGGGGCCGGGAACGGGAATAATCGCCAGTCCGGCAGCGCGTGCCTTGCTGACCAGGATGGAGCCCGGATCGGAAATACCCGGTGTTCCTGCATCACTGACCAGAGCAACCTGTTCTCCCGCCAGCATTCTGGCAACGAGAGTTTCTGAACGCTGGGATTCTTTTTCGCGGTAGTAACTGATAAGTGGCGTCGTTATCTGGAAATGGTTCAACAGTTTCCTGGTATGCCTGGTGTCTTCAGCCGCAATGAGATCTACTTCCCCCAGTATCCGTGCTGCGCGGTAGGTCATATCCTCGAGATTACCGATAGGCGTGGCGACAACGTAAAGTGATCCGGACATAGTTTGGCAAGAAAGTGGAGTTGATAAGAACAACGCAGCTGAGCCTCCTTCCATTATGGACAATGGGTGACAAAAATGCATCAGCTTTGTTGATTTTTTCCATGATTTAATATAACATATGTACATATATTCATATAAGGTGGCGGTTATGAAAAAGGATCAGTGTGACAGAAGAATCATCCATGCTGCAGTCGTTGAAGAGGCCCGGATTTTTTTGCAGGACTATTCAGAAATAGAGGAGAAGTCCGAACTTTTCAAGGCCCTGGCCGATCCGGGTCGATTGCAGATAGTGATAGCGCTTGCCAGTCGGGAAATGTGTGTCTGCGATCTGGCGGCACTGCTGGGGGTGAGTGAATCTGCGGCTAGTCATCAGATGCGGATTCTGCGCTCAAAAAACCTGGTGAAAAACCGAAGAGACGGTCAGGTGCTCTATTACCGGCTGGTGGATGATCATGTCATGCAGCTGGTCGATGTTGCCCGATTGCATGTTAAAGAGATGAAGTACGGTGAAGCAGATGAATAGTATGTTGGCAGTGGGACAGGAAATGTGGCGGATCCTCCTTGATTCATCGCCCTATATCCTTCTTGGCATAATGGCGGCGGGCTGCATCAAGATGTATATCAATCAGGATATTATCGTCCGCCACCTGCGTCGGGGAAGGTACCTCTCGGTTATCAAGGCATCATTGTTCGGTATACCGCTTCCACTCTGATCCTGTGGCGTACTGCCGGCGGCAGTAGCATTCAAGAAACAGGGGGCGAACAGGGGGGCTGTCGCAGCCTTCCTTGTTTCCACACCGGAGTCGGGTGTTGATTCCATTGCCATCACCTATGCACTGCTCGATCCTATTCTGACGGTGGTTCGTCCGCTTGCCGCCTTTGTGTCGGGCATCACCATCGGTTTCCTGGAAAATATCATCTCCTCGCCAGCCGATCAGGACAAGACCGGTATTCTTTCTGAATCCGGACTTGTCACACCGGTATCCAGCTCCGGGCCGGACGCTGCTTCTTTTACCGGTAAACTCCTGAATAGCATGAAATATGCCTTTGTCAGTGTCTGGGGAGACATTGTCTTCTGGTTTTTCGCCGGTCTGCTTCTTGCCGCCATGATTACCGTTTACCTGCCTGCCTCCTTGTCGGAAATGGTCCTTGGCGGCGGTCTTGTTTCGATGCTGGCCATGTTGCTGGTGGGGATGCCGATATATATCTGCGCCACGGCTTCGACCCCGATTGCTGCGGCTTTGCTGCTCAAGGGAGCCAGTCCTGGAGCGGTGCTGGTCTTTCTGCTGGTCGGTCCGGCAACGAACATGACCTCTCTTTCCGTTCTGATCAAACTGCTGGGCAAAATGGGGACGCTCCGTTATCTTCTGGGCATCGCGATCACCGCCATCATCTTTGGTCTTGGTGTTGATGTCCTGTACGATTATCTGGGCATTGAGCCACAGGCCGTGATTTCCGAAGTACGTGAAATTCTCCCCTACTGGCTGAAACTGGCCGCTGCCGTCGCGGTGCTTGTTCTCTCTGTTGGGCACCTTTATACGTGGTTCAGGAAGAAACGGCAGAAGCAGGGGGGAGCCGGCGTCATGACTGGTTTTCCGCCAATACAGAACAGTCTTTACCAGGATCCGCTAAAACAGCATGTTACGGTCGATCCTGCTTCTCAAAGGAAGAAATAGCAGGAAATCTTCAAAGGGAGTGCGGTACGGTACAGAGAGTGAGGCGGTTTCTTATCAAAAGACAATACAGGAAACAGAGAATGAATAAACATATCGGCATATTAACGGCAGGAGGTGATAGCCCGGGATTGAACGCGGCTATCAGGGCCATCGGTAAGTCCGCGATGGATACCGGCCGGATGGAGGTGGTAGGATTTAAGGACGGCTTTCGCGGTTTGATGGAGAATCGGGTGATGCGCCTCAATCGTTCCATGCTCTCTTCGATCTTGACTCTTGGCGGTACAATCCTGGGTACAAGTCGGGATAAACCCCATAAAATGCCGGTCGGCGGCGAGTTGATGGATATGACCGAGGTCATCTGCGATAACTATTATAAGCATCGTCTTGATGCACTCGTCTGCATAGGAGGCGGCGGCACGCAGAAGAATGCCTTCCGTCTGGTCGAAAAGGGCTTGAATATACTGACCTTGCCAAAAACCATAGACAACGATGTCTACGGGACTGATGTCACCTTTGGTTTCGATACCGCTATGGAAATAGCCACTGAAGCGATCGACCGGCTGCACTCAACCGCTCACAGTCACCATCGCATCATTGTCATCGAGGTAATGGGACACAACACGGGCTGGCTTGCACTCGGTGCGGGTATTGCAAGTGGTGCCGATGTCGTACTGATCCCTGAGATCCCCTATAATACCGCTATTGTGGCAGATGCGATCCGCTATCGGCAACAGCGCGGCAATAATTTCAGTATCGTTGTTATTGCCGAGGGAGCACTTTCCATTGATGATAAAAAAGTCCTGGACAAGTTGACCAACAGGAAAGTGCAGGCCAAGCAGAGCGGTGACAGCAAATCACGGAAAAAAGCCCAGGACGCTTATCTGAGCTTCTCGAAAAAACGATTAACCCATACGCTGCAGCTCTCACAGCAACTTGAAGAGATGACCGGCCTCGAGTCCCGACTGACCATTCTCGGACATCTGCAAAGAGGCGGCACGCCATCGGCCACCGATCGTGTTCTGGCAACCAGACTTGGCAGTTCCTGCGTGAAATATATCGAAAATGGCGATTTCGGCAACATGATCGCGTTACGGGGGGACGGTACCGTTTTGGTGCCCCTGCAGGATGTTATCGGAAAACGCAAGGTTGTCCCCCTTGACCATAGCTGGCTTGAAAGTGCACGAAATGTCGGCACCTGTCTCGGCGATTGACGGGCCTTTACCCGGCATCATTTACTCACAACCTTGTCGCCGGGAGGAAACGTCAGTAACTCAGTGATAAAAGAGAGGAGGGTGGGGGAGGACAATCCAGTGAGGTGGGGAAGTCGAGCGCAGCAACATTAATTTTTTGTATTGCCGTTCTCGCCATTTTTGTCGTTTCTGAATTTTGCTATCCGTTCACAGATGTTTGCGATCCCTGCCATGTCAAAGGTAGCTATCGCCTTTTGATAACGCTCCCGGTTTACCAGCATCAGCAGAATTTTTTCTTTCAAGGTGCGGGCATTGACTTCATCCCATTTGATGTATTCTACCAGACCCTGCTTTTTGAAAGCCTTAGCCCTGATATATTGCTCTTTTCTTGGCGCTTCCCGGGGGATAATCAGGGACATCGTGTTCATCGACAGTGCCTCGCAGACGGTATTGTAGCCCCCCATGCAGACAACCAGATCGGATGCAGCAATCAGGGTCTCCATGTCACCAAAAAAATCATAGGAATGGACACCAAGTTTAGCTGAGCGCTCGAGAATCAAATCCTTTTCGTCCTTTGACAAAAAGGGACCGGTTATAAGGGCGCTCTGAAAGGGTGGCAGTATATTCCGCTCTTTCATTTCCTCGAGCATGCGCAGAAATGAATCAAGCACGATGAAGCCGTCTCCGCCGCCGCCGGTTGTGACCGTGACGAGGTTTTCATTTTTCATCACGTTATGCTGAAGTCGCAGTTCCTGGACTTTTTCTGTAGGAGGTACCCGCCGGGGGATATAGCCGGTGAAATGCAACTTTTTAATGATATCCTCTGGGATGTCGTATTCGTCAACGGGGTTATAGAGTTCCCTTTTGCCATATACCCAGACTTCATGGTACAGCTGTTTGATGGTGGCATAGACGTCCTTGTCGATCCAGTCACTCTTCACGGTTTCGGCGTCATCCATGATATCTCTGAGGCCGAGAATCGTTTTTGTCTTCTTAAGATTCTGACTGATCCATTCCAGTGCCGGAAGCACCTCTCGTTTGAGACCCTGCGGTTCTTTATCCACAATAAAGAGATCAGGCAGAAAGGTTGTCACCGTCGCCATAATGATAGACTGGCGGATATCCATTGCCTGTTTGGCATCTATTCGGATGGTTAGTGGGAAATATTCGTTATTGGCTTTCTTGATCATTCCCGGGATACGCACATAATCGACATTCTTCGGTAAATTGAGTCGTCCGGCGATGGGAGACCCGGTCAAGATCAATATATTTGTGTCATACTCCCGCAGCTGTTCGGCGATGGCCATGGTTCGCCTGATATGCCCAAGCCCATAGGTATCGTGGGAGTACATCAGAATATTGAAATTTTCGTTATCACTCATCATTGCTTTCCGTTCGTTGCGGTTCCGGTGCGTTCAAACAACTGAACACTGGTTGTTATACATCACTATGTTTTGTGATCCTAACACTATCTGTACTACAGAATGAGCAA
>JAHEMX010000488.1 GCA_024643445.1 Desulfobulbaceae bacterium
TTGCCGCTGGCCCAGATGATGGCACTGAAATCGGCTCAATTTGATGAACTTGTACACTATGTTGCATCATCCGGGATATCCTGTGAAGCATGCAACAACTTCATACCGGCCACCCATCCGATTACCGGCAGTAAGGTCGACCGGGTAAAACTGGCTGAATATATTGACGGAGCTCTGGAACGTGCCGCTGCATTGAAGGCTAAAAACATCGTCTTCGGCAGTTCCGGGGCAAAAAACGTGCCGCAGGGATTTCCTCTGGAAAAAGCCTGGGAGCAGATCGTTGATACGCTGCGGCTGGTTGCTGAGAAAATCGGTGATCGTGATATTACCATTGCCATAGAACCCCTGTGCAGACTGGAAAGCAATATTGTTATAACGGCACAGGATGGATTGCAGCTGGCGCAACAGGTGAATCGAGAAAGAATACGACTATTGATCGATTATTATCATCTGAGTATCGAAAAAGAAGATCAAAGTATCATCGACAAGGCAAAAGATTACCTGCAGCATATGCACCTTGCCAATCCGACCGGACGGGTATATCCCCGGGTCGGCGATGGCGTCGATTATAGAACCTTCATCCGTAATTTGAAAAAGGCAGGATATGACAGCAGAATCAGCATTGAAGCGTTTACCGATGATTTTGCAGCACATGCGCCAGTGGCTTTGAAAACGATCAGGGATGCGGCCCGATAATGGACAGGTAAGCCTGCTGCTCGGCCGGGACGCTCAACGGCTGGTGGCGATAACTCCTTATCTCATTGATGTTGAGAGATGCGTGGGTGAACGGACAAAGAGTACCCGGCAAATCGTTCGGATACCGCTCGCGGTGAATTCCCGAAACATAGTTGGAATCTGAATTTTACTGGTAACGAATGGTCAGAAACGGGGAAATGCCTTAATCACCGGCATCAAGTACTTCTCTTACCTTAACGGCAAGAGCCTGAATGCTGAATGGCTTCTGGATGAAGTGCACTCCCTGCTCAAGGACACCATGGTGGGCAATCACGTCATCAGTGTAACCGGACATATAAAGGACCTTTAATCCGGAAACCTTCCCGGCCGCTTTGTTATAGAGATCTTTCCCGTTGGTGCCGGGCATCACCAGATCGGTCAGCAGCAATTGCAAAGGCCCGTTGTGCGACTCCAGTACTTCCAGTGCTTCCCTGCCATTTGCTGCCATAAGAACCCGGTATCCATGCCGTTTCAGGATGGTTGCACTCAACAGGCGGACCTGCTGATCATCCTCTACGAGCAGTATGGTTTCATTGACCGGCGAATCAATGGGCGACTTCTCGTGGCTTTTGTTCTCGTTGTATGCTTCCGTTGAGACGGGGAAAAAGATTTCGAAAGTCGATCCGCGTCCTGGGGTGCTGTTAACCCGAATGTGGCATCCATGCTGTTTGACGATACCATAGACGGTGGATAGTCCAAGGCCGGTTCCCTGCTTCCCTTTGGTGGTGAAAAAAGGTTCGAAAATATAACCCTGTGTCTCTTTGTCCATGCCGCAACCGGTATCGCTGACTGACAGGACGACGAAGGTTCCCGCCGCCATGTCCGTTTTTACTTCAGTTGATTCCTGGACGAGGTTGACCATGGTGGTGGCCAGGGTCAGTTTTCCTCCTTCAGGCATGGCATCCTGGGCGTTGACGCATAAATTCATGATAACCTGTTCAATCTGGCCGATGTCAGCCCTGATAGGATGAAGATCATTCGACGGGATAAAAGTTAATTCAATATCTTCCCGAATGGTGCGTCGAAGCAGATTTGCAAATCTTTCTATGGTATGGTTGAGGTTAACGGATTGGCATTTCATGGTCTGTTTTCGACCAAATGCAAGAAGCTGCTTTACCAGATCCCGGGCTCTATATCCGGCCTGCACGATCTGCTGTACAAATTCCATTCTGAGAGGCTCGGCGTTCATATCATCTGCAAGCAACTCGCCGTAACCGATAATTGGTGTCAGCAGGTTGTTCAAATCATGGGCCACGCCACCGGCTAGTCGGCCAATAGCCTCGACCTTCTGGGATTGCAGGAATCTGGCCTCGATCCGGTTTTTTTCCTCTTCCGCCTGTTTGCGCTCGGAAATGTCACGCACGACCGCAAGGATGACAGGCTTGCCATACTGCTCGACGATGTTTGAATTTATTTCGACGGGAAAGGTTTTGCCGGATTTTTTGATGTGGACGGTCTCAAAAAACAGATGCCTCTGGGCAAGTAATTTTTTCCTGTGTTCAGATGAAGCGTGCTTGTCGGCGTCGGACTGTTTTGTGATATCTGCTGCGGTCAGCTTCAATAATTCGGCTCTGGTGTATCCATAGCGTTGACAGGCAATGTTGTTAACCTCTATAAACGGAGCAAAACCCTCTTCCCGCAATGGATGAACGAAAATGGCATCATTAACCGAACTGAAGAAGATTTTAAAGCGCTCCTGATGCGCGCGGGCGGCCTCTTCGGCCAGCTTGATTGCAGAAATATCGACGAAGCTTTCGATCAGACAGGCGCGTCCGTTTAACGTAACTTGATTTGCCGTTTTAAGTATGGCGACCCGGCTGCCATCTTTTCTTATCAATACCGTTTCTTTGTTGTGCAGCTTCAGCCCTTTATCGGTTATGGGACAGTTTCCCCGGGCATCCGGGCAGACAAAGGCATGACAGATCTTCCCGACGATCTCAGCCCGTGGCGCGCCGATCATTTTCTGGGCTGAGTGGTTGATATCCAGGATCTTGTGGGTTTCAACATCTATTACGAAGACACCGCTCTGGATAGACTGAAGAATAGTCTCGGTCCATTCATTGGCTTGCTGAAGAGACTCTTCCACCTGCTTTCGTTCACCCCGGTCTCGTTCGTCATTGTTGAATTTTTCTGCCATGAAGGTCACCAATGTTCGATCATGGTAAGAGCCGTAGCGATGTTCATGAGTCTTTACCTTTCCATCGCTGCCTACAGTAATGGTAGTAAATTTCATTCAAATAAAGCAAGGTTTATGGCAAGTGTTCAATATCGAGGCAGGAGCGACCGGTTACAAGAGCGATAATCAGCTCCTTGGGTTACTGTGAAGTTTGTTTGAGGTAACCGTTAATAATAATTATGAAAAGGAGTACCTGCATGGACGATAAAACACATCTCCATATCCTGTGGACCGGCGACAATGTGATAACCGCAGAAAAAATGGTATTTATGTATGCCATTAATGCACGCATGCATGGCTGGTGGGACGAGATCACCCTGATTGTCTGGGGTGCCCCGGCACTGCTTGTCAGCGAAAATCAGACCATCCAGGATCTGGTCAGGGAAGCACGTGAAGCGGGTGTTCATATAACGGCCTGCAAAGCCTGTGCGGACCAGTTGGGTGTTACCCA
>JAHEMX010000489.1 GCA_024643445.1 Desulfobulbaceae bacterium
CGATGAACAAGGGTATCCTGCAGGTTGCCAAGCGGTTTATCACCGGGCCCGAAGCTGCGGAAGGGGCCTTTAACAGGGTGGAAGCGGTGATTCGAGCCTTTGATCCGTGCCTGAGCTGCTCAACCCATGCATTGGGAAGAATGCCGCTGGCTTTCAGGTTTATAAAACCAGATGGTACCGTTATTGGTGAAATAGGAAGGTGACCTCCCCTCATAAAACCTTACTGATCGCTGAGCCCTGATATGATGCAAACGACATGATAGCCAATATCTGGTATCGTATTGCGGCAGCTTCCATGACGAATGTCTTACCCTGCACTGGTTCTTACCAAGAGAAGATGCCGAAAAAGGGATAAAAATATGGCGAAGCGAGTATAATCAATATCGCGTTCCCCCGCTCGTTCATGAATCATCCGAATCAGTTCTGACAAGAAGTCAGAAACCCGGATTATGCCGTTTTTGAGGTGTCTGAAAGCGGGGAATAGCTCATGCATGGCAGCTATGCCAGAAGTGCATCAAACAGCCTGAAGTCACTTTTTTCTATGATTCATCCCGGGGCCGTACGGTACCGATCAGTTTGTCCTACTCTGCTCAATTCTGGATAGAGAAAAAGGATTGCGGACAATATAAATATATATGAAAATAAAAAGTGAAAACCGTAGGGGTTTTTCCGGATTGAGAAAATACTCGATGGACATCGCTAACCGTCTCGAAAGAGGGCCTTCGTGACCTGCCCGCCTTTCGGTGGCAACGTACGTTAAGTTTTGGAGGGCTGTGCCCCGATGAATCCAACCATACTGGTTGTAGAAGATGATCCGAGCATCCGGGATATCTTCAAAACGTATCTTGCCGGGGATGGGTATGAGGTCGTCACCGCCGAAAGTTATGCTTCCGCCCTGAATATCATTTCCAACATATCCCTGGATACAATCATCTCCGATGCTCGCCTCGCCGATAGCAGCGGACTCGACATACTCGTTACGATCACCGATCGGAAAATGATATGTCCGGTCGTCATGGTGACCGGATACCCTGATTACGAATTGGCCGCAGAGGCGTTTCGCGCCGGTGCCTTCGACTATCTCGTCAAGCCCATCAATGCCTCAGCGTTGCTACGCTCGGTCCGTAACGCCTTGCGGCATAAGAGTTTACTGGAGGAAAAATTCCAGCTCGAAGTAGAGAACGAACGCTACCGGCGCCACCTCGAGGCGATTTTTTCAAGCCTTCAGGATGCCGTGATTACGGTGAATACGAAAATGGAGGTTATCGCGGTAAACAACGCGACAAATAATATCTGTGATTTTTCACCAGGGCAGATTCTGCACAAAGGTTTTGGAGAAATGCAGACCGATTGCAAAAAAGCCTGCGTCAAAGTCTTGGAGGAAACCCTGGAAACGAAAAGTACCATCAAGGAATTCCGTGTTGAATGCCAGCGCGCGAATCGGGCCAACCAGGTGGTGCTGCTTACCGGTTCTCCTCTCTTGGACGACAATGGTGAGTTTGGCGGTGCTGTTCTTGTGGTCCGGGATGTCACACGGTTGAGCGTTCTGGAACGGGAACTGGAAGAGCGGTCTCATTTTCACCGAATTGTCGGGAAAAGTCCTTATATGCAGAGGATTTATCGTACGATCGAGGATCTTTCCGAATCCGAGACCTCGGTTTTGATCACGGGGGAAAGTGGGACTGGAAAGGAATTGGTGGCTGATGCACTTCATTATGGCAGCATCCGGGCGGGGGAACCTTTTATCAAGGTCAACTGCGCTGCCCTGGCCGAAAACCTTCTGGAAAGTGAATTGTTTGGTCATGTCAAGGGTGCTTTCACCGGAGCTGTCAAGGATCGGAAGGGGCGGTTTGAGATGGCGGATGGCGGCACCATATTTCTTGATGAGATCGGGGACATCTCACCGATTATCCAGCTTAAACTGCTCCGGTTCCTTCAGGAAAAAGAATTTGAGCGGGTTGGTGATTCGGTTTCTCTTAAGGTAGATGTGCGTGTCGTGGCGGCCACCAACCGGGTCCTGACAGAAAAGGTACAATTGGGGGCGTTTCGGGAAGACCTCTTTTACCGGCTGAAGGTCGTGGAACTCTCGCTGCCGCCTCTGAGGGAAAGGCGTGAAGACATTCCTCTTCTGGTTGAACATTTTATTGAACGGTTCAACAAGCGAATGAAGAAAGACATTGACGGGGTATCCGGAGAAGTACTCGACATTTTTATGGAATACCCGTGGAGTGGCAACATTCGTGAACTGGAGCATGCCATCGAACATGCCTTTGTAGTCTGTCATGACAGCACACTGGCCATCCGTCATCTGCCGCCGGAAATCAGAGGAAATAACGTGGCCGGAGCGAAGGGCCGCGGCCTGGCAAAGACCCAGGCTGCGGAACCGCAGAATATACTCGATATTTTGAACGAAACGGATTGGAACAAAGCGAAAGCGGCTCGGCTTCTAGGGATCAGCCGGCCCACCCTCTATCAAAAAATCAAAGCATTCAAGTTGTCCAGACCTGCCTCTTGAGCGTAAACTTTACACGAGTGTAATATTACTACACTGTAAATTTTACATATTTACAACCGTGTAAACAGCCTCCCCCTCCCCTTCCTTTTTCTTATCTCACTGAAATCATAATCAATATATCCACAAAGCGATTGTTGGCATATTTATTGAATTAGATACCTGCGTAATAAATGATTAGCTAACGGACATCAGGTCGTAGAATGTAAGGAGATGCTGAGCGTGTATACTTCTATCGGTATGGATAATTTTGAGTCTGAAATAGGCCTGGAAAGGAGGCCGGTTCTGCTGGCATGCATTCGCCGCGGATTCGAGGCGAAAGAGCAACTCCAGATCCTGGAGGAGGTTTCCAGGAAAATCGGGAATGTAAAAATTTGTATTTTATACCAAGGTCTTAGCGATGCATATCGAGTGCTTTCCGTTGAGGGCACTCCCACTTTTCTCCTCTATGCTGATGGAGAGGAAATAGGCCGGGTCCTGGGGAAGGTGCTCCCGGGGACGCTGATCGAGTTTGTTCTGGAAAAACTCGCGCAAGAGGTGAGTTATCTGGAGCAGCTATCATTTCCGTCTCCCTCCTGATAAGCAGGGGGAGCGGATAATGACAGACAACCTACCTGAAGACCAGCGGGGCATCATCGAAAACCTGCTGCGGGAGAACCTGCATATAAAGTTTAAGAGTGCGGTAAATGGAAAAAGTGCTGATTGTTGATGACGATCCTGTCATACAAAAATTTCTTGGCCGCGGTCTTGAAAAATACGCGAGCAAGTTCGAGACGATCCAGGCGTATAATGGTGAAGAGGCAATCGAAATATTGAGCCAGCGCTA
>JAHEMX010000490.1 GCA_024643445.1 Desulfobulbaceae bacterium
CTCCGGCCATACCTGGCAGCATCAGAACAGCAAGGATTACTGCGAGAATGCTCAGTCTCCTCATGTTTCCCTCCCCTGACAATCCTTTTTCTGAATCATTTCTCCTTACGGCAAACACCGGAAATCTTAACCATCACAGCTCCAAACAGTCGTTAGGACCGGCGTGCCATGCCTCGGCGGCAGCTTATCCGGCCCGCATCAGCCCTTCCGGTCGAAAACAAAGGGGCCAAAACTCTGGCAGACCGGCATGATCTCGATCCGGTTTATATTTACATGCGGCGGCCGGTCCACCGCCCAGTAGATCGCTTCGGCAATATCCATGGGAGTAAGGGGCTTGGTTCCGGTATAGACCGAATCCGCTTTCCCTTCATCCCACTTGAAGCGCACCTTCGAAAATTCCGTTTCCGCAAGTCCCGGTTCAATATTGGTAACCCTGACGGCCGTACCCCGCAGATCGGCTTTAAGATTATTGGTGAACTGACTGACAAATGCCTTTGTTGCGCCATAGGCGTTACCGCCGGGATAGGGAAAACTCCCGGCCACCGAACCGATATTTACAATATGTCCGCTGTTTCTGGTAACCATATCCGGCAGGATCCGTCTCGTCATGTAGAGCAGGCCCTTGATATTGGTGTCAACCATGGTATCCCAGTCTTCAAGATGTGCCTCATGGGCCATTTCCAGACCCAGTGCCAGACCGGCATTGTTTATCAGCACATCAACAGCGCTAAACTCGGCCGGCAGACTGCTGATAGCCGCTGCAACCGAATCACGCTCACGTACATCAAAACAGATTGGATGGATCCGCGCCGGGTCCAGGTCACGAATCATTTCATCCAGCCGATCTCTGCGCCGGCCGGTAACAATGACCTTATCGCCCTTGGCATAGAAGAGGTCCGCGCAGGCCTTGCCAAAACCCGATGTCGCCCCGGTAATCAATACAGTCCTGCTCATCTGCTATTTCCTCCCTGTGGCTAACGAGTCCTAGGAAAAAAACGTTTTTGAAAAGACTCTTTGCCCAAATATAATCAGTCTTAACGCCGGGTGCACCGGTTCAGATATCCAGCATGAGCCAAGTGTTCCTGGCCTTTGTCAGGTGTTCACTTGCTAACGTTTTGCGGCCTTTTCATCACCTTATATCATCCTTCCGGTCACAGTAAAACACAATTAAGAGAATACAATCACTCCTTTTTTTATTCTCGCGGCAGTGCCGGAACCGCTCGTCCCGGCAACCGGACCTGAGTACCCTGGCGGCTGGAAAGAAAAGAAACGATACTGTTATGCGCCCG
Organism: Desulfobulbaceae bacterium; assembly: GCA_024643445.1. Lineage (GTDB taxonomy): Bacteria > Desulfobacterota > Desulfobulbia > Desulfobulbales > Desulfocapsaceae > Ww85. Next base: position 1,290 of record JAHEMX010000490.1, read on the forward strand.
TTCAGAGCCGATCCCATAAATGATATTATGTTTTTCAGATGACAGGGTAATGATATCCTTTTCACGGGAACCCAGCCGGTCGTATATTTCCTGCCCGCCATGCGAACCAACAACCTGGTCCCTGTCGGCAGACATGATCAGTGCCGGATGATGCATCCCGGACAGCTGCTCCCGGCATTTTTCCAGCAGTTTTCCCACTTCATAGACACCTGCAACCGGGTTTCGAAGATAATTGATCTCGCTGTTCTCCGGGACGAAATCAACAAATTGATCATTTCCGCTATTACCTTTCAGGCGACCCAGCAAACGATTCCAGATGTCAACTGACGGCATGAACCTTTTGGAGTAGTTCTGCAGGGTAAACGGCGGACAAATGGCCACGACACCGGCCAGCCTCGGCAACCGCGAGGCAAGCTCCAGCGCAAGTGTTCCCCCGGCGGAAAAACCGGCCAGAAAGACCTCCCTGCAGATGGCATCCAGCAATGCATATCCCCGCTCGACCGCTTCCTGCCAGTCCTGCCAGGTTTTGTCCAACAGAAAATCAGAGGTAGTCCCATGTCCGGGCAGCCTGACACCATACACCCAGAAACCATGCTTTCTGATTCTCTCTGCCAGGGCTCTGACCTCCTGGGGAACGGCCAGATAACTGTGCACGAGGACAACTCCTGCGCGAAACGATCGATGCGCAAGCAGAAAGGGCCTGCCGAAAGACTCCTCGATCTGAGCATCCGGCCCGGCCCGTTCCCGCTCATAGCGATACTTCTCCCGGTCCTGCTCATACAACCGGCGCGCGATGGCATAACGCTGCAGCCATCCGGGCATCCGCTGTATCCGCTTGATGCACTCCTGCACTTTGGTGAGAGGCTCAATCTCATTTGCCATTACTTCAATCGGATTGGCGATGCGGGCCTGGTGAAAAAGAGAGGGATGGCGCCAGCACGGTTTGTCTTTTTTCAAGCTGGCACCGGAGTTGAGCAGGCAACCCGTCTCGAGAGCCAGTTCAATAAAACTGCCACGTTTTCCATAGCGGTCATCCGTCAGCAGATGCACCTGGCTCACCGTCAGCGAATGGTGCAGGTTGCCCTCAGGCCCGGGAGCTTCCCGCAGGTATTCCAGGGCCAGGTACACTGACCGGGCCAGTTCCTCCTGGTGAAATTTCCGGAACGATTTCAGGCGCAGAAAGGCCGCGAAAAGATGGTCATGGTTGATGGTCGTGGCAGCATAGATCCTCTGCATGTAGGTCCGCATCATGCTCCTGGCGCTGGCCCTGAGATAACCGGTCAATTCAGGGTTCTGTTCGAAATCCAGGTTAAGCGGGCCATCCAGCACCTTCTGCACCGCCGGGTGCCGGATTTTTTCAGCCACATCAAGCGGCTGGCAGAAATGGATGTCGATATCAACCCCCTCGAGCAGCATCGTGCCTTCGGTCATCAGCTCTTCAATCAACCGCTCGGAAGGCTCCTTTACATAACGCGCCGCCAGCTCGGATAAGAGATTGTCATGCGCCCGTATCGGGTAATACGTCAGGTTGATCGGTACAATGGTAACCTCCCGGTTGCTGATACTAGCCGTATCAGCCAGACCGAGTTTCCTGCGCAGGGCAGCGCCCTCCTCCGATCCTTCAGTTCCTTCCCGCAGCAGAAAGCGCCTTGCTATTTCGGCCCGAAGCGCCAGCGAAGCAGCCCCGGTGTGAGGCGCCCGCCTGGTATGGTCGTCCCCGATCAGGTAATCCTTTCCCTTGATCAGTTTTTTGTTTTTGACCATGCGGCCTTCCGGGAAAATGATCCAGTCCGCCTCACCGGTGAGCAAGGTCTTTACAATCAGTTGATCGCGATGGGGATCCTTGGTCGAGACGACGCCGACCAGATCGAAGTAGGATTTCAGGCCACCCTTGAATAAACTGTCATCTGCCAGCGACCAGATAGGTTTTTTGGTCAGGTGGTGCAGATAATAGGTCAGCAGCAGCGTTTCGATCCTGGTAAAATGATTGATAACGAAGATGATCGGGCCTTCAGGAATGGTGCGCAGACCGTGGAAAAAGGTCTTCG
>JAHEMX010000049.1 GCA_024643445.1 Desulfobulbaceae bacterium
CTTGAATCTGCCCGTTTTGGGAAGTCTGCCGGCCAGCAGCAGTCCGCCAAGCCTGAGTGAATAGGTGGTCAGGGCCGCGCAACCGATGGTCAGCCAGACCAGGGTATCCGGCGTGGTTTCAGGCATGGTGCTTCCCCTCGCTGCGATGAGTTGAAAACGCGGCAACCAGGGCTCCTGCGACACCGCCGCAGACGATATACCATTTTCCCGGCAGCAGGGCTTCAGACACGAGTGCAACCAGGGCCGCAGCCAGCCAGGGCAGTATGTCCTGGCGACCTTTCCAGAAACTGAACACCAGTGCGGTGAATACCGCCACGAACGAAAAATCAAGTCCATACTGCTCGGGGTGGGCTATGACGGCACCGAGGCGGTGTCCAAGCAGCGTGCCGCAGCACCAGGCCGTCTGAACACAGATGCCGCCGCCAAGCAGAAACCAGGTGGAGACGCTACCCCGGTGATAGCGGGCCATGGTCATCGCCCAGTTCTCATCGGCGACCAGGTGCATGAAGAGCATTTTATGGTGCAGCGATGTTCCCCGAAAGAGCGGGTTCAGGGACGCGCCGATCAGCAGGTAACGCATATTGATGACAAGAACGGCGAGAGTGATCTCGATTACCGGCAGCGGCGGCAGCCACATATCCACCATGACAAACTGGGCCGATCCGGCGAAAACGCTCAGGTTCATGACCAGCAGCTGGTACCAGGTAAGCCCTTTCTGGGCGGCCAGCAGGCCGAGCACACTGCCGTAGGCCCCGACGCTGGCGGATATGACAAGGTTTGCGGTAAAGCCCGCCCGCAGCTCAGTGATATGCTTGTTTTGTGTCGTCATCTGGTAAAAACCGTTTCGCCGGGATATTTCTTTAACCAGGCCTGGTTTTAAATAAGATTTTACGGAATGGCAACCGAGATCTGAAAAGGATGGACGTGGACTGAGACACTATTCCTCCCGGGTAATTATCAAAAGGACGGCTCGATGCCTGCCGATCAACCCTCATAACTCGCCGGCGGTGGCACGGTTTTCGGCGAAGAGGCCACTGAATAAGGATTTATTGTTCTGCTTGCATATAGGTATGAGTACTTATGTTCCCTTTGCTCGTATAACGTGACATGGGGGGCTGGGTGATATTTAAGCGATTCAATTTGTGTTGAAAAGTCCTTTGTGCGATTATTGATGTAGTGAGAAATATTTTTTTTGGACGTGAGTAGCTTCTCGGGAGAGCAATCGCAAACAGCATGACCTGATGATGGTTGAAGGATGCAGGATGGAAATGGAGAGGATCATGAGGACCAATAGTCACGGATCTGCCGCACTGCTGCTGGGAGTGCTTTGTGGCTTGACAGGTATGATGTTCCAGGCAACAGCGCATGGACATGACATTGATGGTGACGGCAGGGAAGGGTTGGCCGAAGCAATCCATGCCCTGCAGGTGGTGGCGGGAGTGCTTCCGAGTTCCCCGCAGCTCGAGGGGTGTCCGGTTTTTCCATTTGACAATATCTGGAACACCCCGGTCGATACGCTGCCGGTTGCAGCCGGCTCGGACGATTTTATCAGCAGCATCGGCGCGGCGAGAACCTTCCATCCGGATTTCGGAAAACCCTACCTGGACGGCGGCAACCTTATGCCCATCGGTATACCTTACGTGGTTGTCGGGGGGAGCCAGGCAAAAGTGGCTGTAGTGTTTGACTATCCTGACGAGAGCGATCCCGGTCCCTATCCGATCCCGCCCGACCCGCCGATCGAGGGGGTTCCGGATGGGGATCCGAATTATGATGGTGACCGGCATATCCTGGTGCTTGACCGGGACAACTGCCGGCTCTATGAAACCTACTACTCCTGGCCCGAGGCAGACGGCACCTGGTCGGCAGGGTCCGGCGCGATCTTCGATCTGCGCTCAAACGCGCTCCGAACTGACGGCTGGACTTCCGCGGATGCCGCCGGTTTGCCGATCCTGCCCGGTCTGGTCCGCTATGACGAGGTCCTCGCCGGCGACATCAATCATGCCATCAGGTTCACCGCCAGCCAGACGCGTGACGCCTATGTCTGGCCCGCCCGGCACGAAGCCTCGAATTTAACGGACACGAGCTACCCGCCACTGGGCCAGCGCTTTCGCTTGAAAGCGGGTTTTGACATAACAGGTTTCACCGCCCCGATGCAGGTGCTGCTCAGGGCAATGAAAACCTACGGCATCATTCTGGCCGATAACGGTTCGAACTGGTATGTCTCGGGAACACAGGACGATCGCTGGGACAACGATATGCTGGTCCAGGGCTTTTCGCAGCTCAGAGGAGACGATTTTGAGGCGGTCAATGTCTCGTCCCTGCAGGTTGATCCTGATTCCGGCCAAGTGCAATAGTGGTCGTCAGAGCAGCTTTTCGATCTGCTCCGTAATGGCAAGCGGTTCGGTTGAAGGGGCAAAACGCTCTACCGCCTGACCTTCACGATTTACCAGAAATTTGGTGAAATTCCATTTTATCGCCAGGCTTCCGGCGATACCGGGTCGCTGCTTTTTCAAGAGCTCATAGAGCGGGTGAGCGTCTTGGCCGTTTACCTCGATCTTGGCAAACATCGGAAAGCTGACCCCATAGTTGAGGCGGCAGAAATTCCTGATTTCCTCCTCGGTGCCGGGTTCCTGGTGGCCAAACTGATCACAGGGAAATCCAAGAACCACGAATCCCCGGTCTGAATAGGTTTTATACAACTCCTCGAGTCCCTCGTATTGACCGGTAAAGCCGCACTTGCTGGCCACATTGACGATCAGCATGACCTTGCCGCGATAGGGGCCGAGGTCTGCCGGCTCACCGTTTATGGTTTTTACTTTTATGTCATAGATGCCCGTCATGTAAATTTCCTCCGCGGTTGTTTGAAGAGCAGGATTGGTGGCCCGACCATTTCTCTATGATCTTCTCTCTAAAGAGCATCGGGAATTGGTGAAAAGCAGCATCTGCCGCCGCTTATACCCTGCAACCGGCACTGCAGGGTCCTGCATCGTGACTCCGGCACACGCGCATCAAGGATAATCTTTTCAGCATAGGTGCAATCGATCGTTTCCACCTTTTCCTCGGCAAGAACAGGTTCAAGCAATGGCCAGATATGATAGTCAATCATGATTCGACCGGGAAGCGTCTTCTGCCTGATAAGGGGCGTTACCAGCTCAAGTGCCTGCCTCACCGTTGATCCATAGGCCCTGACCAATCCGCTGGTGCCAAGCTTGATAACCCCGAAATAACGGGTAACGGTTGTCCATATTTCACCATAACCTGAATGGGAAAGTATCGACAGCATCGGTTTACCGGCAGTACCATGAGGTTCTCCGGCATTGTTCATGCACCGCTCAGAAGAGTCGGGGGCACCGGCAATGTAGGCCCAGCAGACATGATTGGCTTTTGGGTAGCTGTTTCGAATCGACTCAATTTCAGCCCGGGCCTTTCTTGCCGAGGCTGCCGGGCCAAGATGGCAGATAAACCGGCTGCCTTTGATGACCTGTTCGAAAACAACCGCAGCGGATGGAATCCGGTAAGGTGTCATCCTGTCAGCGACTCCGGCTGGCGGCGGTTACTTTTTTTCTGCGATAAGCGGACAACGGTGCGGGCAAGATCGGAAAAGACGAAGTGATGCAGGGGCATCACACAATACCAGTAGAGCCTGCCAAGAAGACCGCGGGGAATGAAGTGGGCCGTCTGCACCAGCTGGTCCGGCTGGATATCGAATTCGAGCCAGGCCTTGCCCGGGAGTTTCATCTGGGCATAGAGCAGCAAACGTTTTCCTTCCTTGATGTCTGCCACTTTCCAGAAATCAACCGCATCGCCAATCCGCAGGTCCTCGCCCTGCCTGCGCCCGCGGTTCAGGCCGTAGCCGCCGATCAGCTTGTCCATCAGGCCGCGCAACCGCCAGAGAAAGTTGTACCTGAACCAGCCGTTTGAACCGCCAAGAGCGCAGGCGCTCTGAAACACCGCTTCCGGTTGTTCATTGTTTTGAAATTCGACGATACGGATGTCCCGCAGGATCGCTCCTGCCGGATCATCGAAATCTTTGACATCACAAGCCTTTTCAGAGCTGCTGTCACACCAGCGGCTGACCACCTGGTGCTGTTCCAGCTCGTGCATGGCCTGGCGAACGCTGTCCCTGAATGATAGCGGTTCTATCAGGGGAAAAAACTGCCTGGCATGATCATTCTGCAGAAGGGTTTCGCTTTTCAATCCCTCGACGAGAGATGAGGCAAGCCGGTAGGGAATCGGGGTGAAAAGTATCAGCCAGTAGGATGAAAGACGCGGAGACAGCACCGGGACCGGCAGCAGGAAACGGCGCAGGTGCATCACCTCGGCCGTCTGCTGCATCATCTCCTGGAAACTGAGCGGTTCGGCGCCGATGTCAACGACCAGGTTATCCGGCTGCTCGAGTAATGCCGCACCTTCAAGGTATGAAAGAACATCCTCGATGGAAATCGCCTGTGTCCGGGTCCGGACCCAGCGCGGGGTAATCATGACTGGCAGTTTTTGCGTGAGGTTTCGAATGATTTCAAAACTGGCGCTGCCGGAGCCGATGATTACCCCCGCCCGCAGCCAGATCGTCTGGATCTTATCGGGCTTTGCCGAAAGAATCTCACCGGTTTCTATGCGACTGAGCAAATGCTTGCTGGCGCTCTCTTTTAAACCAAGCCCGCCAAGATAGATGATACGCCCGACACCGGCAGCGATGCATGCCTCCCTGAAGTTTTCGGCACTCTGACGGTCGAGATCCTGATAATCCTCTTCCGCACCCATCGAGTGTATCAGGTAGAAGGCCGTGTCGACCCCTGTCAGGGCCTCGATAAGAACTGCCTGATCGAAGGTGCTGCCCTCCCTGATTGCGACCCGGTCGGCAATAGATACCTGGACCTTGAGCCGGTTTCTTACCAGCAGCCTGACAGCGAAACCATCTGATTCAAGCAGTCGCCGGGTAAGGCGGCGGCCGACGTAGCCCGTTGCCCCGGCAATCAATACGACGCTTCCGGGTTTGCTCTCAGGCATGATTGCGCAGTTTAAGCTCTGTTGGATGCGGTTTCAGGTAATATTGTGACGCCAGGTAGGGCTGGTTATATTTCCTGGTGTAATGGTTAAGCAGGGTGATCGGTACAATCAGCGGAACATAATGATTCTTGAACTGTTCGATGACTTCCAGGATTTCCTGCTTTTCATCTGAGCTGAGTACTTTCTTGAAATACCCCATAATGTGCATCAGCACGTTTACGTGTTTTTTAACCGTCGGTTGGAGCTTCATAGCCACCATCAATAATTCCTGGTATTCAGAGAAGATTCTCGCCGGGTCATCTTTTCCGAGCCGGGCGACAATTCTGCCAAGCTCCCGGTAATGGGTTTCATTGTGAGCGCGCAGCAGCATCTTGTGATCGGTATGGAAGGATATGAGACTGCCCGGTGTCTTACTGGCCCGTGTTGTGCGCCAGCGTTTATAGACAAAGACAGACTCAATGAAATTCTCCCGCAGGAGCATATCATACAGGCGGCCTTCCTCTTCCACCGGAAGCAGGGGGAAATGTTTCTTGAAGGCCCGGGCAAAGAGTCCGACGCCGACTGATCGCGGTATATTATTGTGATCGTATACCTTGACCCGTTCCATGCCTGAAGAGGGCGACCGGTTTTTGAAGATAAAGCCGCAGAGCTCTTCTCTTTCAAGCTCCCGTACTCGTTTCTCGGCCCAGGCATTCATGCGGTCGGTGTGATCGATGCCGCTCTTGTTGGTGACCAGTCGTGGGGCCGCCGGGTCGCCAACCAACCGCATTGCTTCCCGCGGAATTGATAACCCGCATTCCACTTCAGGGCATACCGGCACAAAATCAAAATAGTCAGCAAGGGTGTCGGTGAGGTATCGGTCGTGTTTATGACCACCGTCATAACGCACCTTGTTCCCGAGCAGGCAGGAACTCACCCCGATTCGTATCTTTTCATACATATCAATTACCATAGCCGACCCTTACGTCTTTAAAGGTGATTCAACGAAGAGACAATATAACAGCATCATTGACTCGACAATGCAACGGGCAACAATTATCTAATCAGTATAACCCGGAAAAAGGAAGGAGCAACTATGCTGCAGCGCAATCGTGATATCGACAGAAGGAGCCGACTGCTGGCACAAGGGGCGCGTGGTGCGGGGCCGGTTGTTTACTGGATGTCTCGCGACCAGAGGGTTCTGGATAACTGGGCGCTGTTATGGGCCCAGCAGGAAGCGCTCATCCGTGAAAAAGCTCTGTGTGTAGTCTTTTGTCTCGGTCCTGATCTGCATATAACGGATCGGCGTAATCGCCCGTTCATGCTGCAGGGTCTTGCCGAGCTGCAGAAACGATTGGCCAGGTATAATATCGGTTTTCATCTCCTGGAAGGCAGCCCGGCGAAAACACTGCCGGGTTTTTTGGCTGCACACCATGCCCATCTCCTTGCCGCAGATTTTGATCCGCTCAGGGGAGCTAAAAAAGGAAAGGAAGAGCTGCTTCGTTCTCTTTCCCTGCCGTATGTTGAGATAGATGCGCACAATATCATACCTGTCTGGATCACCTCGGAAAAAAAGGAATATGGGGCCTATACCATCAGGCCCAAAATCAATCGGCTTTTCGGAGACTATCTGACTGATTTCCCGCCATTGAGCCGCCATCCGTATCCCGGACCGCCTGGGACACCTCCTGGGCGGTTGCCTGGGGACAACTTCCAGACAAACAAACGCCGGTTTAGGCCGGGAGAGCAGGCAGCCGCCGAGGCAATGGCAGAAGCGTTGCTGCACCGGCTGCCACGCTATAGTGAAGATCGCAACAACCCGTGCCTGCCGGGCCAGTCAGATCTCTCGCCCTACCTGCATTTCGGTCATCTTTCCGCCCAGCGCCTTGCCTGGAGTGTCTACCATTCGGAACTCGCGGATGCGGTGAAGAAGGATTTCCTGGAGGAACTGGTGGTGCGAAGGGAGCTGGCAGACAATTATTGCTATTACGAGCCTGATTATGATCGTTTCCGCGGATTTCCGGAGTGGGCCCGGAAAACCATGGACGATCACCGACATGACAAGCGGCGCTACTGCTACTGTCTTGAGGATCTGGAACAGGCCGGGACCCATGAACCGCTCTGGAACGCGTGTCAGCGCGATCTGGTGGCCAACGGCAAACTGCACGGCTATCTGAGGATGTACTGGGCAAAAAAAATCCTCGAGTGGACGTCAGGACCCGAGGAGGCCCTTGCCTATGCCATCATCCTGAATGATCGCTATTCGCTGGATGGCTGCGACCCGAACGGCTATACCGGGATTGCCTGGTCCATCGGCGGTATCCATGACCGTGCCTGGCCGGAGCGACAGGTGTTCGGCAAAGTACGCTACATGAATGAAAACGGCTGCCGCCGTAAATTTGATGTGGACAGTTATATTCAATCAATCGCCGCTCTGGATCCCTAGAAAACAATTGCCCAGAGTTCTTTTCCTGGGTCGGCAGAAGCGTGCTCCCGAAAAAAAACGGGTATTTCCTTGTTCATTGCCTCAAACGGCGATATAATTTTTTTAATGCGATGAAATATCGCACCGTTTGTGATTATCGTGCGGCTCATGAACACTCCTTATCAGCCTTTTCCATTTTGTGATAGGGTTCCAGCAACCAGTCATAATCACTGGCAAAAGCAGGGTTAAAAACCATGGTTAAGATGCAACTGAAATATCGGAAGTATGCCCACCTGAAAATTTTTCTGATCGTCTCCATTCTGCTGGGTGCTACCCTCTGTATCGTTCAGTTCGGCGGTATCTTCACGCCCTTTGACATGCTGTTCTTCGGCCTTGATTCACTCGACGGTCTTACACCGGTGCCGGTAAGTATCACGGTGCTGATTATCATGTTCCACACCCTTTTTCCCGGCGTTATCATCCTGGAGGAAGGCACGGTAAAAGGCATTGTCTACACGGTTGTCGGCTGGTTTTTTTATGGTGTCCTGATCCATTCTTACTCGGAAACCTTCAAGTTATTCATGCCGTTGTCGGCTCCGTTGCTTGGCACCATTATCAATGTAATCCGCGTCCTCGGCTGGGGATCAACGGTTCTGCAAGAAGAAAAAGATGATATCAGGAAGACGTTTGGACATTTTGTTGAACCGAGCATTGCCACGATGGCCATCGAAAATCCGCACCTGCTCCAGGAAGACGGCGTCAGGAAAACGGTAACCGTGATGTTTGCCGATATGCGCGGATTTACCAAGCTGTGTCTGGATATCGAGCCGGAACTTGTTATCAAGATGCTGCGGGAATGTTTTGGCAGGCTTATCTCGATTGCCCGCGCCAATGGCGGGATGATCGATAAACTGATAGGGGATTCCCTGATGGTGGTCTGGGGTAATCCTGTCCCGCAAGCCGATCATGCCGAACGAGCCGTTGAAGCCGCCCTGGAAATGCAGTCAATGATGCGGAATCTCCGCCGAAGATGGTTGACCAAACTTGGTGTTGATATCGACCTTGGCATCGGCATCAATACGGACGAGGTTGTTGTCGGGACCATCGGTTCTGAAGAATTCTGTGATTATACCGCGCTTGGTTACGGGGTGAATATCGCCTCGCGAATCGAAAGAGGTTGTCCCGGCGGGGAAATCTGCATCTCCAGGCAGACCTCTGAGCTGCTTGGCGAACATTACAAGTGCGAGTTCATAGGTCGTTTCGAATATAAAAACGTCAAGGAGGAGATAGCCGTCTACAAAGTTGTCCAGTCGCTACGGCAGGAACACGTAGACCGAGCTGAAGCTGAAAATCCACAGGCAGCCCACAGCCAGGGTAGCCTTTCCCCGGCCTAATCCCTGCCCCACCACCATACTTTGTCTGACATGATGAAATGACCAGATAAAGGCCAGAACGACCGGTATGAGCAGATACAGCGGTACCGTCTCCTGTAGTCTGAATTTCAGCGTATAATTCAATAGAGGGGCCAAGACCCAGAAAGGGATGGCTGCCAGTCCGATAAGATCCAGGATGAGGCCAAACCCGCCGGGCCCGCCGAAACCCTTCGCCGCGGCCCAGTAGATAAGGCAGAAACCGATAGTTACCCCACAGATGGTGACGATGCCGAATACCGAGAAAAGCAGCGGGGTAATCAGGGCGAAGTTGCCCTGCATCGGCAGATCAGGGGTGCTTCTCAGGGTCCCTATCAGGTTGGAGAGGCCGAAGAGTATGCCGGTAATGGTGATATTGATAAGGGTGATGTTGCGGGCTTTGCCATCCCGTGCCAGCTGGAAAATCGTATTCTTCCCGCTGATTAAGGCAGGGAAAATTTCAATATAACTCATGGGCAGAAGATCAGGTGTGATTTGAAAGAATGAAAAAAAGTCACCCGCTCCGGGCGTGCCACAGAGCGGGTGAGTGTAGGTTATTACAACTTAGTGTAATCGATTACCAGCCGCCTGGCAATACCGCATAGATGCAGAAAAACAGGCTGACTGCGGCAATGATGATGCCGGCACCGGTGCTGTTATAGCGCTCTTCACTGTAATCTGTCCAGCCGTGGATTTTATCGACCAGCAGCTTGTCCTGCTTATAGGGAATCTTGGCCATCATTGACGGTATACGATCCGTAATCATCGATATGGTCACGTGCAGGAAGAAGCAGAGCGGTACACAGAGTAGCGCCCCGGACATACCAACCTTGTCCGGAAGACCGCCACCGGCGATAACGATGTCCGGGAACAGGTAGGGGGACACGGCGATGTAGGTCAGACCGGAGACGAGAACGGCAACGGAGGCGCCATATCGATTTGCCGGTTTCCACCAGACGCCGAGGATAACCAGTGGCGCAACGGTAACGCCGGCAAGGCCGAAGGCCCAGAGGATACTTACCACCAGGAAGTTCGGTGGGTTAAGGGCGATCAGGATACTCGCGGCACCGCCGCCTGCAATGGCAGCATAGCCGATCAATTTCATGGTCTTGTCCGAAAGATCCGGCTTGATGGTGGCGATAATATCCTGGGCAATCATGGCACCGATGGCCATCAGGTTTGCGCTGATGGTCGACAGACCAGCAGCGATTGCACCGGCTATAACGAAGGCGAGCACCCAGGCCGGATTATACACGCTGTTCAGGATCAGGGTTATCTTGTCAAGATCGGTCGGGGCAATGGTCGAACCTGAGGTGGCCTGGAAGTAGACGCCGGAAAAACCCATGGTATAGGTAGAACAGAAAACGATACCGCAGAAGAAGGTGAACCATACCATGGCCCCCCTGGCGCTCTTCAGGTTGGATGCGGTATAGACCCTCATGCCGAGATGAGGCAATCCCATTGCTCCCAGGGTAAAGCAGGGAATCAGGGATAAATACCATTTAAAGCCGTATTTCATGTCGAAAAAGTCGGGAACGGCGTCCAGCATTGCCGGGACCATGTCGCTGTAGAACAGCGGTGGGAACCACCAGCCCGTTCCACCCATGGCTTTCATGATGGCTCCGAGCGGGATGATGAAGGCAATGCCCATCAGAATCATCTGGAAGGCTGCGTTATAGGAAGTGCCGTACATGCCGCCGATGGTCACATAACCGACAATCAGGGCACCGCCGCAGATCAGAGCCAGGGTGTAATTGATGCCGAAGAGCATCTCGAATACCTTGGCGACACCGATCATCTGGCCAAGAGCGTACATGACCATGACCAGGATCATGAAGGCTACGGTGATGTAGGAGGTACGCAGTCCATAACGCTCACGAACAAAGTGGGCCGGTGTAAACGCCCCCATCCGGCGCAGCGGTGTTCCGTACCAGAGGGTGATCAGGGGAATGGACAGGGCAAACTGAATCCACATGTAGACAAACGGCACTTTGAGTTTGAGGATCAGGGCCGTAACACCCATGAATGTTGCAAGGCTCATGTAGCTCGAAGCCATTCCGAGGCCATTGGTTATTGAGCCGATACTGCGGCCGGCAGTCCAGTAGTCAGTGGAAGACTTGGCCGCCTTCTGGGAATACCAGCCGATTGCATAGAAAATAATAAAAGACGCACCGACAAAAATCATGCCGATCGTTGGACTTTCGAGTACCCATTTTTGAGCTTCCATTATCTATATGCCTCCCCTCACTTAACGTTTTCAGCAGCAGCGTTTATTTCTTCGATTTCATCGTCTACCGCGTTGGTGAATTTGGCCTGAAAAGCGACAACGACCATCAGGACAATCCATCCGAAAACAACCGGCACGATGTACTGAGACGGAAAACCGAAAATCATGTGGTTCTGCAGACTCGGAAAGGCAACAAACAGCAGGCCGAGATGGCCACAGATAAGTAAAAGGACGCTGAAACCCAGCGTGTAGCGAATTTCCTTTTTGTACGCACTATTCATGCTCTCCTCCATTGAAAAAACTGCATTGTGGTTTTACCGCGCAACCGGAACCGCCAATGAAGCAGCATCTTCATCCTGCGTATTCCGGCAGAGGGGCTTTTGGCTAAACAAAATGACAGGTGCGTAAACAGAAAGGGCCGGGTACGTGCCGCCTGCGCGACATCCCGGTCTTCCTGTTCGACTCCCGTTTTGTTTTCTCTCAAGCAGTTACTGATGTTGCCGGTAGTACTTTATCTGACACCCGAAGGGCGTCCAGTGCGATAGTCACGTCAGGGGCTTCAGGTGTAAAAGATCGAGCGCTCAGTCGCAGCAGAGACAACGCAAGCGCCCGGCTAATTTTCTGGCTGGATACCGGAAGGGGCGTGCAGTGCAGTGAGACTGGATGGAGGAGAGTTATCGTTCGATCGTTAGGTGTTGAAGGCCTCCCGGAAAGAAAAAATCATGAGCGCTTTTAGCCGATAGTAGTTAAATAAGACAAATACTGAGCGAGCGCTCGTTCTTTATGTTGACTGAATATAAATTCACCCTATAAGAATTGTCAACGCTTTTTATGTGATGTGTTTACAGGTTGTTACGTGGACAGGTTGTCCTTCAGTGTACTATTTTATGTTAAAGTGTCTTTTTACCGGTAACTATTGAGACTGGTTGGTGCCTTTTCTTCTTCCTCCGAATACAACTGGTTGAAACGGTGAAGGGGGAGCGGGCCGATGAGCGTCAGGATAAGGATGAAACTTAAATGGTGATGTTGGGAGTCAGTGGGGATATGCCATGGATGTGCAAGGACGGATAATTGTCAATACGGGGAACGGAAAGGGAAAGACGACAGCTGCCCTGGGAACGGTATTCCGGGCCCTGGGACATGGCCAGCGGGTGTGTGTTATCCAGTTTCTCAAGGGCCAGGGAAGCTATGGCGAACGGCTTTTTGCCGATCGACTGGAAAACCTTGACTGGTTTATCTGCGGGAAAGGTTTTGTCTTCAGAAAGGAAGATATTGAGGATGACAGAAAAATTGCCCGGGATGGTTTTGAGCTGGCCAGAGAAAAAATCTCAAGCGACGCGTATGACCTTATTGTTCTTGATGAGATAACCTACCTGCCGCATTATGACTTTATCGATGTCAAGGATATCGTCGCCGCATTGAAGAATAAA
>JAHEMX010000491.1 GCA_024643445.1 Desulfobulbaceae bacterium
AATATCGTGTTTGGTTTTCTGAAGCAAGGGTTTCCGCGCGTATTCTCGATAAAATCGTATTTCTTCTGTGATTCCAGCTATAACGGAAGGAAGAAATACGATTTCATCACCTAAACACCTGTTATTAAATATAATTATTTGTTTCGAAGGGTGCCCTTAAAGAGTCGTCTAGAGCACTGTCTGCTCAGGGAAGGACGGCGGGTCGTTGAGCTCCCGGCAGCTACCTGCTGCTGTTCAGAAATACTGACGTCATGCAAGTGAAACAATGGTTGCTGCAGGCGAAAATGACCAAGCCGGAGTCTTGCGACTCCGGCTTGGTCAGGGGGGTGAGAATCGCTTTCAACCATGCTGCTGTTTACTGCCTGTCCTTGCCTTCCATCATCAGGCTAGGCGGTCCGAGCCAGGCACCTTTCAGGAGCAGGTTGAAATAGGCCCATTTGAACATCAGTTTGGCCATGTGGTTGATCTCAGTGTCTTTGAGCAGGCTCATCGGTCCGATAGCGGGGAACGGATACTTTCCGGTCAATGGTTCCTGAGTATAGTTAAAATCAATAATATAGGCTTTCCCGAAGCCTGATTCTATGAATCAGACCGCATGCCCATCCGACCGGGCATGGGGCTCTCCTCCCGAGACATAAGCCAGGATGTTTTCGTGCACGACGTCGCCCTGGAAATGCGCGACTGCACCGGCCTTTGAAGTCGGGACATCGGTGGCATCACCGAGTACCCAGACATTGTCATGGCCTTGCGGTTGCAGCGTATGCTTGTCGACGGGGATATAGCCCATCGGATCACTGATACCGGAATCGATCATGACCTGAGCGCCAAAGTTCGGTGGTATCGACACCAGCAGGTCGTAGCTGACTTCGGTTCCATCAAAGGCCTGGATCGTCTTCTTGGTGTGATCGACTGAACCCAGCGCAAAGTTTGGCGTGATCTTAATATTCTTGTCACCACAGGCCTCGGTCAAGACCCTGGTGGCGACCGGCTTGGTGAAGGCGCCGGAGAGCGGCGTGACAAATTCGATCTCGACATCGTCACGAATACCGCGCTGATGAAAATGCCAGTCAGCCAGAAAAGCGAATTCAAGCGGTGCGACGGGGCACTTGATCGGCATTTCAGCAATGTTGACCACCAATTTGCCACCTTTAAAGCGCTTCAGTGCCTTGCCCAGTTCCTGACAGTCTCCAAAACGGTAGTAGCCGTAGATGTCATTACCCCAACCCTCCTGGAGTCCCTCGATTTCTTCAGGTCTGATATCGCAGCCGGTGGCCATGACCAGGATATCGTACTTGAACTTGCCCTCGGTCGCCGTGGAGATTTCCTGCTTCTTCCAGTCGACGTTGGTGAGCTCGGAGATAACGAAATCAATGCCGGGAATGATAAATTCCCTCTTGCTCCGCCTGATTTCCTGCGGCTTGTTGATGCCAAACGGTACGAAGAGAAAACCCGGCTGATAATAATGGACATTGTCCTTGTCGATCAGGGTAATTGACCAATCATCATCGAGATCTTTCCTCATTTTGTTTGCCATCATGGTGCCGGCTGAACCGGCGCCGAGAATGACTAACTTTTTCATGTTCTCTATTGCCTCCTTTGCGGTCAGGTTTAGGACAGGGTTACCGACGCATGCGCTGCTGTTCCCCTTGTTCTGTTCATGCGTACCTTTCTTTTTGTTCTTCTTTATCTTTCTGATAAGCCATCACGACGGTTCCTACGGTCTCCAGCATCATGAACATGAAGCCCAGAGCAGACTGAACCTTGGGATCCCTGAGCTGTTTGATCATCTGAAACGGGCCGACCGGTTTGGATTTCGTGAAATCAAGATTTGCAATGGCCTGGCAGATTTCATCCACCTGCCTGTCGTTGTAATCAAGACGTTTTACTTGCGTCCAGGCGGTTCCGGCTACCTTGACGAGACCGCTGCTCTGCTGGAGGCCGTCAAGCCAGAGGTTCACGGAGTTCATGAAATCTGAACCTTTCATGACAGCGGTGAACTCTTTGACAAATTCCGTCATCGGCTGAATCATATTGAGCAGGTCACTCAGGGTATGGATGTTGATCAGGATGACATGCAGCAGATCACCGAGCTTTTCTGCCTGGAACTCACCTTCGTGCAACGATTTCATGAAACGTATCAGGCGCGGATACATCAGTTTGACGATGGGCACCATATCGTCCCGCAGTTCCACGCCGGCCTTGAGAAAATCCATGGCCTCGCCGAGATTGTCGAGATTGGTGAGCACCTTGCGCAGCAATATGGTCACCTCGTCAGGATGGAATTCCCCCTCTATATCCTTGAAGAAGCCGATGGTTGCGGGGTAGATCTGCCTCGTGACGGGGGCCATATCATTTTTCAGCTCAACCCCCGATTTCAGGATGTCCACCATCTCATTAAGTTCATCCAGACTGGTAAGAACATTCCTGGCCAGATGGACGGCTTTTTCGTTGGTGTAGTCGTCTTCAATATCGCTGAGAAAATTGACCAGGCTGGGCCGGGCCTGTTTTATAACCGGTTCCAGGTCCTGCTTCAATTCCTGCAGAACATCAGACTTGAGGGCTCTTACTTCAGTGGTCAGTTGGTCCAGTTTTTCCAGAATAAGGGCTTCGTTCATCTCGTTTGCTCGCGGGTATGGTTTGTGTGACTCGTTCTGTTTGTATATTCAGTCCTCTGCTGCGCCAGAGGGAGTAAATGGTACAGAAAAATCTGTTTGCTGCTGGATCTGATCGGCACAAAAAAATAGGCAAGCAACATGCTACCACAAATGTCCATACCACTTTGTGACGTTTTTGATTGGTTTGTCAAGAACTATCAACCGGTTTTTGGCAGCTAAGATTCTATTTTTGTGGTACTATTTCGATAAAGTGGACAGGGAAAGTCCCGATACTACAAAGTGTTACATGAATTTCCGTGGAAGAAACGTGCCCCGAGCCCCATTGTTTATTTAAACCCGGATCGAGATATTGTTCCTTCAAGACCGATCATCTTGCTCCCCCTGTCACTTGTATAATACTGTTGTCCGGTATCGGACGACTTGCTTCGCGTTCTTCAGCAGAGGTGCACCATGGACAGGCGTCGTTTCATCAGAGAGGTTATACTTTTTTATGCGGGATACCGTTTGTCGGTGCCCCGCTTCTTTCTTCGGCAGGCCCAAGCTGCCCCGTTGCCGGTCTCAGATCTTGCTTCAGTCACGGGAGGTGATTACCGGGCGCTGGTCAGTGAGGCAGTCAATCTGCTCGGTAGCATGCGGCGCTTTGTGAAACCGGGAAGCAGAGTGGTGGTCAAACCCAATATCGGCTGGGACCGATCACCCGAG
>JAHEMX010000492.1 GCA_024643445.1 Desulfobulbaceae bacterium
GAAGTGGGAGCATTCTGGGGAACTTTCTCGGCGTTTCTGCTGTCCTGGCGGCGTACGGACACCCGGATGAAGGCTGCTGACGTCCTGGTCGCCCTGCGCGCCGGATCTTCCGCCAACAACTCGGCCGGTGCCGCCATAGGCGCACTGGGTATCATTATTGGCGGAATTGTCTTATCGGGGCTCGGTTTGAAATTTTCAGCAATCCTGGTCGAGCTGGCGGCAGGGTCACTGCTGCTCTGCGTGATCATGGTGATGATCATTTCAATCATCATCGGCATGGGAAGCAGCACGACCGGCTCGTACATCATCCTGTCGGTAGTCGCGGCACCGGCCTTGATTCACCTCGGAGTGGTACCGGTGGCGGCACATCTGGTTGTTTTCTATGCTGCTTGTCTTTCAAATATCACGCCGCCGGTTTGCGTGTCGGCATTTGCCGCCGCGGCACTCGCCAAAGCGGACCCGATGCAGACCGGTTTTGCCGCCCTGAAATACGGTGCGGTCCTGATCCTGCTTCCTTTCGGGTTTGTCTACCTGCCGCCGTTACTGCTGGAAGGGTCGCTATTCGATGTGGTCTATACGGTCATCATACTGTTGCTCGGGTTCATGGCCTTATCCATGGTGCTGCAGGGGGCCGATTATATCAATTCCCGGATAAGCAAGCAAAAACGTATGATCTTCGCACTGGCAGCGTTGCTTTTATTGCTCCCCCTGCCCCGGATGATCAACCTGGTCGGCCTAGTCGTCCTGGCCGTCGGCTGGTTTCCCGGCTTCCTGGCCAGTCGCAAGGAAGCGGCAGCCGCCGATGAGGCTTGACCTGTCGCTCGGGGGGGAAGTTGCCCTGCTTGAAGGGCGCCGCCGTTTCTACTGATTGATCACGGGGGGCGCAAAGCGGCCTGGCCATCAGCCCTGCCGCTTTGCGCCCGGTGCATCAGGAACCGGTAGCCTTCACCTGCGTCTGGGCTAGATCCTCGAGTACGGTCAGCACGCAGCAGGAGTCCATCCCGCCATTCCCGCGTGATTTTGCGGCTCGCAGAATATCCCAGGTAGTGCTGGTGGCAGGCAGGCAGACGCCATATTCATCACCAAGTTTTATTACGCTTGAGAGGTCCTTGTACATATTGTCGGTGGAAAATCCGGGAGAAAAATCACGCTTCAGCATGCGCGGCCCGCGGGTTTCCATGGCCCCGGTCCTGGCCCCGCCGACAGAGGTGATGTCTATTACCTTTTGCGGATCGATGCCCACCTTGGCGGACAGGACCATCGCCTCCGAGACCGCCTCGATGGCAACGCCCAGGATAAGGTTGTTGATAAGCTTCAAGGTCGTCCCCATGCCGTTCTGCTCCCCGACATAGACGATTTTGGCGGCCAGGATATCGAACAGCGGCCCACACTTCTCAAACGTCTCCCGTGGTCCGCCGACCATGATGCCAAGCTTGCCGGCCTGGGCTACCTTGGGATTCCCGGTAACCGGGGCATCCAGCATCGGGACGCCTTTTTCCCGGGCTCTTCCGGCAATTGACCGGGACATCTCGGGCGCGATACTCCCCATATCAATCAGAATCGTTCCCACCCGCGTACCCTCCAGCACTCCGCCAGTACCGCAGATAACCTGCTCCGATGCACTGGAATCGGTCACCATGGTGATCACGACATCGGCTGCCTGCGCCACCCCTTTGGGAGAATCCGCCCATGACGCCCCTGCTGCCAGCAAGTCCCTGGCCTTCTCTTCACTGCGATTCCAGATGGTCAGAGGATACCCCGCGTCCAGAAGGTGCCGGGCCATGTGACGTCCCATCAAGCCAATGCCTATAAATCCAATTCGTTGCATGAAATCACCTCATTGCTCAGGAAGAAAGATGATCGGTTAAACAATCGGTACTTGAGCTGATACCGATTATCCCAGGTTGTCGACATGACGCTATTTGTCCCGATATCATGGTGTTACCATTTATCAGAAGACTATAAAGAGAACCCCGAAACAAAGTCAAGGAAGTAATGGTTCCCATCACCTTTCTCTGACAACTCCCGTTCTGCCGGGATTGCAGAAACCTGCAGCAAAAAATGACACTATTCTGCGATAGTGCCATGGCTATCCATCATATCAGAGATTATAGTGAAACCTCATGAACAGTATGGCAGCATGATGCTGAAAACTCAATCTCAACTCAGGTGAATCATGATCAGGATTTTATGTTTCGGCGATTCAAACACGTGGGGATTTCGACCCGATAAACCGTTTACCCGGTTTGGGCACACTATCCGTTGGACCGGCATTCTCCGGATGCTGCTGGGTGATGGCTATGAAGTGATCGAAGAAGGTCTCAACGGCAGGACGACGGTCTGGGATGACCCTTTCGGGAATTACAAGAACGGTAAAACTTACCTGCCACCCTGCCTCGAGTCGCACAGTGAACTTGATCTTGTTATCATCATGCTCGGCACCAATGATCTGAAAGCCTATTTCAAGCTGACACCGGCCGATGTCGCACAGGGTCTCAAGGCATTGCACGGTATCGTCAAATCGAGTGGCTCGGGGCGGGATGGAACGGCTCCGGCGATCCTGATCATTGCCCCGCCCCCGCTGGGAAAATTGACATTGCTCGCCGGCGCCTATGGCGATGCGCCTGAAAAATCCCGCCATCTGGCTCCTGAAATAAAACGTATCACTTCCCTCTTCGGCTGCCACTTCATGGATGCGGGAAAAATAGTGACGAGCAGCCCCATTGACGGTGTTCATTGGGAGGCTGATCAGCACAAGATTTTCGCCGAGGCGCTATTAGAAAAAATTCATTCTATCGTGTGAAGGACTATCTATGAACAAACATCTGCGATCGTGTAACTATCTGGCACCATTTGTCGTCGCCATGCTACTGATGAACAGCGGTGATCTGCAGGCTGAAACGACACAGGAGCGCGTGCACCACATGGCGCATAACGTGATGAACTTCGATATCGCAAAAACGGTGCATATATTCATCATGACCGAATCCGGCGGCGTTCAGAAGGTCATCACGGAAGATCCGGGGGCAACGGACCAGATTCCCCTGATTCAGCTGCATCTCCGGCACGAAGCCGAACAGTTTCAACGGGGTGATTACTCGGATCCTTCAAAACTGCACGGTACGGACATGCCGGGACTCAAGGATCTGCAGGCCGGGGCCTCGCTTGTACACGTTACCTTTGCAGATCTCCCGAACGGGGCCGAGATCACCTTTGAAACGACAGATCTCCACCTGTTGACGGCAGTGCATCGCTGGTTCGGGGCGCAGCTGTCTGAGCACGGTGCCGACGCCAGGGCAGAGTGAGCTGAAC
>JAHEMX010000493.1 GCA_024643445.1 Desulfobulbaceae bacterium
TCGTGAAACAGGTCGAGGAAGCGTTTTTCAAAGCCCATATCGACAAAAAAACCGGCCAGTTTTGCCATGCGCAGCTCATGATTTTTTGTCTTCATGATGTCGCGATGGGGCAGGTATATGGTCGCATCGCACTGCTGCTCAAGCCAGGCCGCCTGGCCGAAGTGATCGATATGACAATGGGTGACGATCACATGCTTGAGCTTGGCCAGATCGAGGTGCTGCTGGAGGTGTTGCCGACCAACGTCGGTGGGTGGACCCGCGTCAAAGAGTATGAGTTCCCCGGCCCGCTCTGTGCTGTAATAGTGGACCGGTCCGACCATGTAGGGGGTATCAACGGTATACTGGCGGGGGAGCATCGACCGTGCGCTCGCCGCCCGGCAGAACCCGGGCAGCGACTCATCGTTCTTATAAGCCTTCAACATCACATAACAAATATCTAGTTAAAGAGATATTTCTCCTCTTCACAGGAAGCTTCGGCAAGCAGACGTTTAGCTGCCAGCAGTCCGGTCGCGTCAAACTTTGAAAAACGTCTGACACCAGACAGGATCATGGTCAGCGTATCACCCTCCTCAACATAAAAGGCCCCTTTCCTGGCTGCCGACCCCGCTTCTTCCGAAGCCCGGAAGGCAAACACCTTGACCGCGGCCCTGAGCAGTTCCTGTTTACGCTCGCTGAAGGCAGACAGCGTCTTTTCAGCCCGCAGCACCGTACTTTCCAGGGCAAATATCTGGATGGCGATATCCGCCGCGGCCATCAGGATTTCCTGCTCATCGGCGATCTTGTCCATAAACTTCTGGACCCCGGTACCGGCCAGGATAAGGAAGAGCGTCTTGAGGTTTTTCAACAATGCCTTTTCAGCAGCAAAGTCAATTGCTTCGTCAACAGCATCAAAACTGGGAGTCATCAGCGCTTCAAAGGCTTTCATGGCTTCGGCCTGGAGGGGCAGTTCGCCCTTCATGGCCTTGCGCAGAATCATGCCGGGAATGAGCAGCCGGTTTATCTCGTTGGTCCCTTCAAATATCCGGTTGATACGCTCATCGCGGTAGTAGCGTTCGGCCGGGTAATCACTGACGTAGCCGTAGCCGCCATGAATCTGTACCACCTCGTCTACCGTTCTGGCAAGTACTTCACTGCAGAATACCTTTGATATGCCGCATTCGGCGGCATATTCCTCGATACCCTTCTGGTACGCGGCATAATAATTATCACCGCCCTTTTCAATCGTGGCGAGCTTGGTATCAAGCAATCCGGCAAGGCGATAAACGAGAGATTCCGAGGCGTAAATGTCTGCGGTAAGATCGGCGATTTTCTCTTTGATGGCGCCGAAACTGCTGATCTTCTGTTTGAACTGGACCCGCTCGTTGGCATATTTTATTCCGGTTACCAGGGCCACCTTCGAGGCACCCATAACGGCGGCACCGAGCTTGAATCGCCCGACATTGAGGACATTGAAGGCAATCTTGTGACCTTTGCCGATCTCTCCGAGAACGTTTTCCACGGGTACCCGGCAATTGTCGAGAATGATCGGGGTGGTTGACGAGCCTTTTATTCCCATTTTCTTTTCTTCCGGCCCGACCGTGAGCCCCTCAAAATCCTTTTCCACCAGAAAGGCGGTGAAATGCTCCTTGTCTATCTTGGCAAACACGGTAAACAGCTGGGCGAAACCGCCGTTGGTAATATACTGTTTCGTTCCGTTCAGCAGATAGTGCGTGCCGTCTTCGGAGAGAAGTGCCGAGGCCTGCGCCCCGAGGGCGTCACTTCCCGAACCCGGTTCCGTCAGGCAGTAGGCGGCGCACCACTGACCGGAGATAATCTTCTCGAGGTATTTATCCTTCTGCCCGGGTGTTCCATAATAAACGAGCGGCAGCGTTCCTATACCGGTATGGGCCGCGTAGGCAACGGAGAATGAACCTCCCGCAGATATCTTCTCGGCAACAAGCATGGATGAAGCCTTGTCCAGTTCAAGACCGCCATACTCTTCCGGGGCATCCATCATCAAAAGACCGAGTTCGCCGCATTTCTGCATTCCCTCAACGACCAGATCAAAATTCTGCTTATCGATTTCATCAAGATGGGGAACGATTTCATTGGTAACAAAACGCTCGGTCGTCTCACCAAACTGCTTTTGTTCATCACTGAAATCCTCGGGCGTAAAGACATCCGCACAGGGAATGTCGCAGATCAGATATTCACCGCCTCTCAGTATCTTCTCAGTCATTTTTTCACCTTTCAGCTGTATCCAGTTTTTCTTGGCCACCTTGCAAATTCGTCTTTTCGTCCGATCTCTGCGTTATACTCGGAATCTTATCCTCGCAATATCAAATATAGGTACCCCAAGAGTACTTCCTGCGGGGCGCCTACGGTAAAATCTCTTGTATGGTTTGATCTCGAACGAAAAACCTGATTATTCAAGGTACCCTATAGTCGTTCGAATAACCCGGCGGCACCCATGCCGCCGCCGATGCACATGGAAACCATGCCATACTTCAACTGCCTCCGGCCCATCTCGTGCAGCAGGGTTGCCGTCAGCTTGGCACCGGTGCATCCCAGCGGGTGGCCAAGCGCGATTGCCCCGCCGTTGACGTTGACCCGCGCGGTATCAAGTTCGAGTTTCCTGATCACCGCAAGCGCCTGGGCGGCAAAGGCTTCGTTGAGTTCAATGAGTTCGATGTCGGCCAGTTTCATACCCGCCATTTTCAGCACCGCCGGAATTGCCGCAATCGGCCCGACGCCCATGATCTCGGGAGCTATGCCCTTGACGGTGAAAGCGATGAAACGGGCGATCGGATCCAGGCCTGTCTTCTTCAGGTAATCCTCCGACACCACGAGCGTCGCGGCGGCACCATCAGTCATCTGCGATGAATTCCCGGCGGTGACGGGTCCGCCTTTTTTAAATGCCGGCCGCAACCTCGCCAGTGTTTCCAGCGTTGTACCGGGACGGACGCCGTCATCAACAGTGACCAGTTCGCTGGTTCGCTGGATTTTTCCCTTGACCAGGGCGGTGGTTTCAACCTTGACAGGAATAATCTCGTCGTGGAACGTTCCCGTTTCGATGGCGCGCGCTGCGCGGGCATGGCTTTCAACGGCGAAACGGTCCATAGCCTCCCGGTCGATGCCATGTTGCTGGGCAACCAGCTCAGCCGTCATGCCCATCGAGGAATACGCTTCCGGCCAGTCCGCAACCATACCCGGATTGGCACTGTATTTCAGGCCGCCAAGCGGCACACAGGACATGGACTCGACGCCGCCGGCAATTATACAGTCCGCCAGTCCGAGCATCACCCGCTCCGCCGCCGTGGCAATAGTCTGCA
>JAHEMX010000050.1:0-6929 GCA_024643445.1 Desulfobulbaceae bacterium
CAAAGGTTGAATATCGCCTGAAGCGACTGAAGAAAACGGAAAAAGAAGCAATTGTAAGCGGGAACGCAAGCGCCCGGGAGCTCCTTGATCGCCTTGATCTTTAGAAAAGCCGGGCAGGTAAGACGGCTGTCGCTGAGAAGAAGACCTCATGCACCAATAGAGCCGAATCCATCATCGATAGCCTGCTCCAGGGTGCCGGGAGTGATGTCGGCAGCAATACCAGGAACAAAAATAAAAGCTTACTGCCCGGCTGCAGAGCCGAAGGTTTCGATTTTCAGGACCCGGTTATGGATAGAACCGCTGCAAGGCCCTGCCCAGCTCCAGGTACCTTGCATACCATTCGTCATAGCGGCCGGCTGTTGCCGGATGAGGCCGGGCACTGCCGGCAGCATCCAGCTGAACATACCTGTCGGTGATCTCGTCAATTGATACCTTCTCGTTGTTTGCCCGAAGATGACACCACATGGCCTGCAGAGCGGCACCGAAGGCGCCGGCCTCTTCCGCCAGGGGCCGGACCACCGGGCAGTTGAAGATATCGGCCGTTATCTGCCGCCAAAGGGGACTTTTGGCTCCTCCTCCTACCAGGCGGATTTCATGGGGAACGATGCCTTGTCTTATGAGTACATCCATGCCGTAGCGCAGGCCGAAGGTCGCCCCTTCCATGGCTGAACGGCAGAGGTTGACCCGGGTATAATTATTTGCTGTGATGCCGTGCAGGGTAGCGGAAGCCGAGGGGAGAGCGGGCGTTCGCTCTCCATTGAAATAGGGCAGGAGCACCATGCCGTCGCTGCCCGGAACACCTTTGGCTGCCAGGTTGTTGAGGCCTGCCGTGTCTATCTGCAGCAGATCCTTGGTCAGTTCCGTGGCAACCGTCACGTTCATGGTGCAGACGAGCGGCAACCAGCCGCCGGTACTGGAACAGAACCCGGCAAGTTCGCCGAGCGGATCAATAACAGGCTGGTCTGAATAGGCGTAGATGGTGCCTGACGTGCCGAGGCTTGCCGTGACCACACCGGGCCTGACGTTGCCGGTACCGATGGCTGCCATCATGTTGTCTCCGCCACCCGACGCTACCAGCACATTTTTATTTAAACCGAACTTTGCGGCCAGATCCGGACGAACCACGCCGACCGGTTCATGCGGGCCAATCAGCTCCGGCAGGCAGTCAGCCAATGTCCCGTTTGGCTCTATAGCCTGCAGCATCTCCCTGCTCCATGAACGGTTGACAACATCAAAATAGGCGGTTCCCGAGGCATCTCCGTATTCGCTCTTTTTCTCGCCGGTCAGCCAGAAATTAAGGTAATCATGGGGGAGAAGAATGGTGCTCAGTCGTTCATACTGTTCAGGTTCGTTTTCAGCCAGCCAGAGAATCTTTGACGCGGTGAAACCGGCGGCAACGGAGTTGCCGATACAATTGATTACCTTGGCGACTCCGCCGGCACGCCTGGTGATGGTTTCCGCCTGGGACGCGGTAGCGGTATCGCACCAGAGTTTTGCCGGTCGAATCACCCTGCCAGCTTTATCCAGCGCGACAAAACCGTGCTGCTGACCGGAGACACCGATAGCTTTGATATTGCCGGAAATGACACCTTGCTGGTGCAGAACCGTGGTGATGACCATCTCACAGGCGCTGACCCACCATGCAGGATCCTGTTCGCGTGTACCCGTATTATCCTGTACCAGGTCATGTGGCTGATAGCTCTCGGCGATGATTTTGCCCAAGATCCGGTCAAGCACTACCACCTTGGTCCCCTGGGTACCGGAGTCGATACCCATATAGAGCGGGTTGCCAGTCATGTCCTACTCCTTTTTCCTGCGTTATATGTAGGAAATAATAATATTCTCGAGCATTTCCTGACGACCTGAGGGGATTTCAGGTTCGCCCCGTTCCAAGGCTTTTGCCTCCATGGATTCCAGACTTTCTTTGCCGGCCAGCATGGATTTGCCAAAATCCCGATCCCAGCCTGAATAACGCTGCTGACGAAATTCACTGAGGCGACCATCTTCTATTATTGCCCGGGCACTCAGCAGAGCCCGGGCGAAGGTGTCCATGCCGCCGATATGGGCATAGAAAAGATCGGCTGTATCCAGAGAGGGGCGACGCACCTTGGCGTCGAAATTCAGACCACCTCTTCCAAGACCGCCTCCCTCCAGGACCAGCAGCATGGCGCGGGTCATCGTGTTTATATCGGTTGGAAACTGATCCGTGTCCCAGCCCAGGCAAGCATCACCCATATTCGCATCAATGGAGCCAAGTTTGCCGGCGGATGAGCAGACGGCCAGGTCATGCTCAAAGGAATGGCCGGCCAGCGTGGCGTGATTGGCCTCGACATTGATCTTGAATGCATCATAGAGGTCAAATTCCCGAAGAAACCCAAGAACCGTGGCAGAATCGAAATCGTATTGATGTTTGGTCGGTTCATGGGGCTTGGGCTCAATAAGGAACTGGCCGGAAAAACCGATTCTTCTGGCATAATCAACGCACAGGTGTAAAAAGGCCGCCAGTTGTTCACGTTCACGTTTCATTTCAGTATTGAGCAGGGTCTCGTATCCTTCACGTCCTCCCCAGAACACATAGTTCTCACCACCCAGCTCCTTTGTGGCGTCGATGGCGTGACGCACCTGCAGTGCGGCGCAGGCGGTAACGTGCGGATCAGGGTTGGTGGCAGCCCCGTGCACGTATCGGCGGTGGCTGAAGAGGTTCGCGGTACCCCAGAGCAGTTTTTTGCCCGTATTTTCCTGATAGTCCTTGGCAAGCTCGGTGATGACCTGCAGGTTTTTAATTGACTCGGAAAACGTTGCTCCTTCCGGTGCCAGGTCCCGGTCGTGAAAACAATAATAGGGGACACCCAGCTTGGTGATAAATTCAAAATTCGCGGCCAGGGTGTCTTTGGCAATCGCCATGGGCGTCCGGGCTTTATTCCAGGGACGCTCGAAGACACCGGAACCGAACGGGTCGGATCCCGTCGACTTGAAGGTATGCCAGTAGGCCACCGCAAAGCGCAGATGTTCCTCCATGGTCTTGTCACCGACTATCTGCTTGGCGTTGTAATAGCTGAAGGCCAGGGGGTTTTTTGAATCCTTCCCTTCAAATTCGATCTTTTTTACTCCGGGGAAATATTCATGCATGGGTTAGTCTCCTCTTTGATCTCTCTGCGTAAGGATGTGCGCAGAGTACTGTCGTCTCAGCCTGACCGATGAATTTTATTGAGTGGTGATTTGTAGAGCTCACCCAGAACAAAACCGGCAGCGCCACGCGCCCAATCGTTGTCGCTCCATTCCTGGATCACGACCTCGGTAATCTTGGCCTGCTCCTCGTTTACATATTTCTTAAGTGCGCGCTTCATGGGGGTGAACAGCAGATCACCGGCACGAACCCCTTCTCCGGTGATGATGACCCGCTCCGGATTGAAGATCTGGATAAGTCCGGCAATACCGCGACCCAGCATTTCGCCGCCCTGGCGGAATACTTTCCTGAGCTCTTTGTCGCCTGCCCGCGCCAGGTCGGTAACGTCCTCGATGGCCAGTGTGTCAAGGTTCGGCCTGGTGGTGCGACGGGAGGCTAAGCGTTTTTTAGCGTGCAGAAGGATACCCGAGTCTGACGTGTAGGCCTCGATGCATCCGCGCTTGCCACACCGGCACGGGGCGCCGTCAGGTACCAGTACCATGTGGCCGAATTCCGCCCCGATACCGCTCTGACCCCGGTAAAGCTTGCCGTCAATCACGATACCCATGCCGACGCCGTGTTCGATGGTGACCACCAGGAAATTATCAATGCCCTTGCCCAGACCGAACCACTGGGATGCGACCGTGACCGAGTTCGCATCGTTTTCAAGGTAGACATCCATGCCTAATTGCTCGGACAGCAGGGCTCGAATATGACTTTCCCCCTTTTTGAGTGGATTCCACAAACAGGTTCCGGTGGCAGAGTCCACGAAACCGGGTATGGCCAAACCGCACCCGGAGATATCCTGCAGGGACAATCTGGCATCATCAACACAATGGCGTACCCCGTCTTCAATAACATCGACGAGTACGGATTCCCTGCGCTCCCCGACGCGAAAGGGAATGCTCAATGAGGATTTCACCTCGCCGATAAAATCGACAATGGCAAAACTGAGTCTGAATGCCGAGACCTTTATGCCGACGGTATAGGCCGCTTCCGGATTGAGAGACAGCATGATCCGCCGCCTGCCCCGGGAAGGGTTCACGTGGGGCTTTGACTCGCGAATCAGTTTCTGTTCGATGAGAAGGGCGGTAATGTTGGTCACCGAGGCCCGGCTCTGTCCTGTTCTTTTGGCAATTTCTACCCGTGAGATCAGACCGGCCTCACGGATGCTGTTCAGAATATTGAACAGATTTACCTCCCGGGTGAAATCGCGATTTGCAGCCTTCATGGGGTGATGTTCATTAATTTATTGAAAAAATTAAATAATACAAGGTTATGAGTCTTTTGGCGACTTTTTGGAAAATGGATCATTTCATCATGTAACCTAAAATCAGTACGATAGGAAAGACATCCTCATGTCTTTTCAATCGGCAGCGCGACTCGCACTATTAAATTAACAGGGAAAAATGGTGAAATCAAGACTATAAGCAAGGCCGCTCATATACTTAGCGTGGGATAGAACAGCTTGGCCAAATGATTTTAATTTAAATATATTCATATAAATCAATATATTGAACGAATTAATTATTTGCAGGTCGGGGTTGTTCCTGCCCCGGTTCATTTATTTTATTGAGTAAATTAAATCTTGCTATCATCGGAAAATTTTGGCACTGTGCTGCTATAATGTGGCCTATCATGTTCGTCGAGGATGGGAAAACTTTTTATTGGCCTCAGCCCAAGCACTGCACTGGTTTTCGGCGGGAGCCTGCACATGGCCGCCAGCTTTCTCACGTTGCACCTGTTGTGCGCGGCACCGCCTGAAAGAGATCAACCTATTTGTGTCATGGAGGAAATGAAAATGTCTAAAAAACTCGCCGTATCACTCGTCACACTCATCGCTCTTGTCGCTTTCAGCTGCGTGGCAATGGCCAAAGATCTGGTAGTTGGCGTTTCCTGGTCAAACTTTCAGGAAGAGCGCTGGAAGACCGATGAAGCCGCGATGAAAGCGCAACTGGAACAAATGGGCGCCAAATACATCATGGCTGATGCTCAGGCCAGTGCCGAAAAACAGATTTCCGATATTGAAAATCTGATTGCCCGCGGGGCTACTGCCCTGATCGTCCTGGCCTGGGATGCCGATGCTATTCTGCCCGCCATCGCCAAGGCTGAAGCCGAGGGTATTCCTGTTGTCGGTTACGATCGTCTCATCGAGAAAAAAGGCGTCTTCTACCTGACCTTTGACAACAAGGAGGTAGGCCGTATGCAGGCCCGTGCCGTATTTGCGGTAAAACCGGAAGGCAACTATGTTTTCATCAAGGGCGCACCAACCGATCCCAATGCTGAATTTCTCTATGAAGGACAGCTTGAAGTGCTGGCCGAAGCCATAAAGGCCGGGAAAATAAAAAATGTGGCCGCCCAGGGAACCGATGGCTGGAAGCCGGAAGTGGCTCAGCGCAACATGGAACAGATCCTCACGGCCCAGAACAATAAGGTGGATGCGGTGGTTGCCTCCAACGATGGTACCGCCGGCGGCGTTGTGGCGGCCTTAACCGCCCAGGGAATGGAAGGTATTACCCCGGTTTCGGGCCAGGATGGCGATCATGCCGCGCTGAACCGGGTTGCCCGCGGTCTGCAGACGGTTTCGGTCTGGAAAGATGCCCGTGAGTTGGGAAAAGCTGCTGCTAAAATAGCGGTAGAACTGGCTACCGGAAAGACCCCCGGCGGTACGATCAAGTGGTCAGGCGGAGCCAAAGGCGTTGAGATGGAGGCTATTCTGCTCGCTCCGGTGCCGATTACCAAGGCTAATCTCGATGTCGTTGTCAAGGCCGGATGGATCAAACAGGATATCCTCTGTCAGGGGGTAACCGGAAATTGTCCCTGATCGTCCCGGGAGTTGACTTTTTTCGCGGGGGCGCCCAGCAGGGCGTCCCCGTTTTTTGCGGATTTTAGGATTCAGCTCTTTTCGTATCAATTCATTCAAGGTATAGCTGCAGGAAACAGAACTATTCTTCAGAGATGGGCGACGTTATGGATCCCCAATCCAAACCTTCAGCAAGATTCACTTTTTTGCATCGATTAAGCGCCGAACTTGAAATCGATACCCGCATGCTGGCCATGCTCGGTGCGTTGCTTTGCATCTGGATTATTCTCAATTTACTTACCGAAGGCATCTTTTTCACCTCACGAAACCTCTACAATCTGGCCGTTCAAAGCAGCGTGGTAGGCATCATGGCCACCGGCATGGTGCTGGTCATCGTCGCCCGTCACATCGATCTCTCGGTCGGCTCATTGATGGGATTCACCGGCATGGTTATCGCCTATCTCCAGGTTCACGTTTTTACTCTTGGAGCTGGCTGGAA
Organism: Desulfobulbaceae bacterium; assembly: GCA_024643445.1. Classification (GTDB taxonomy): domain Bacteria; phylum Desulfobacterota; class Desulfobulbia; order Desulfobulbales; family Desulfocapsaceae; genus Ww85. Next base: position 6,469 of record JAHEMX010000050.1, read on the forward strand.
CTGGCCGATGACCGTAGTCTGCGGCCTCATCCTCGGAGCGCTGGTCGGTTTGTGGCAGGGATGGTGGGTTGCCTATCGAGGCGTTCCCGCCTTTGTGGTCACCCTGGGAGGGTTGCTCGTCTTCCGGGGTGGAGCGTATCTGGTTACCGATGGACGGACCGTGGCTCCGATGGATAAGACCTACCAGCTGCTTGGCGGCGGCCTGGATGGCTCTATCGGTGCGACCGGAAGTTGGATTTTTGGCGGTCTCTGTATCATTTTGATGCTACTGGGCACCTACCGGAATCGTGTCCGGCGGAAAAAATACGGGTTTGAACCCAAAGCCCGCTGGGCGGAAATCGCCCTATTACTGGTCGGAATCGGTCTTGTCTGCGCCTTTGTCATGGTGATGAACTCATACTATAAACCCCGTACCGAAATCCCCCGGGGTATCCCTATTCCAGTACTTATCCTGATTGGCG
>JAHEMX010000050.1:6961-12429 GCA_024643445.1 Desulfobulbaceae bacterium
CATGGTGATGGGTATCTTGTGCGGTGTGGCGGCGGTTATCACCACGGCGCGACTGAATGCCGGTGCCAATTCAATGGGCACGATGGCCGAGCTTAATGTCATTGCCGCGGCGGTCATTGGCGGGACATCCTTGGCCGGAGGCGTGGGCAGCATTGCTGGGGCTATCCTGGGTGCGGTCATCATGCAGTCGCTGGAATCGGGGATGGTCCTGATGGGGGTGACCTCTGCCATGCGGCAGGTGGTTATCGGTCTGGTACTCATCATCGCTGTCTGGTTCGACGTCATCTACAATAGGAATAAAAGCTAGGAGCGGTGTCGTGACGAAGCAAACCCCTCTTGTTGAAATGCGCAATATCCACAAGCGTTTTGGCGGTGTGCACGCAGTCAGGGATGTCTCCATCGACCTGATGCCTGGTGAAGTGGTCGGTGTCGTCGGTCACAACGGTGCAGGCAAGACCGTGCTGATAAAGGCTCTTTCCGGGGCCATTCCCTGTGATGAAGGGAAGATCATCATCAACGGCCAGAGCGTCGAGATTAAACGCCCCCGTGATGCGCGTCGATACGGCATTGAATGTATCTACCAGACCCTGGCCCTTTCAGACAATCTGGATGCTCCGGCCAATCTCTTTCTCGGCCGGGAACTGATGACTCGATACGGTATGCTGGATGACGGGGCCATGGAAAACGAGGCTCGAAAGGTCATACAGCGCCTTAATCCCAATTTCACCAATATCAAGGATCCGGTGCGCAACATGTCAGGCGGACAGCGCCAGTCGGTGGCTATCGCCAGGGCTATCTATTTCAATGCCAAAATCCTTATCATGGACGAACCGACAGCGGCCCTTGGGCCCCAAGAAACCGCCATGGTAGCGGAACTCATCGAGCAGCTGAAAAGTGAAGGCATCGGTATCTTCCTGATCAGCCACGATTTACATGGTGTTTTTGATCTGGCCGATCGAATTTCCGTTATGAAAAACGGTCGTCTGGTCGGCACCCGGCGCACCGATCAGGTGAGCAAGGATGAGGTTCTGGGCATGATTATTCTTGGCAAGAATCCAGGTGAGCAGGTCCAGTAGCGGCCAGCAGAAAAATAAAAACATGGGGAAAAACGACAGGCTCTTTGCCTGAGCCTCCGGCGGTCGGCGTTGTCTGCCTAGCTGAGCGGCGAGACACCCCAGGTCATGACGATGCTCCTGCCCGGCAGCAGACGGATGAGGCCGTTACCGTTGTTGAACGCATCAGGAGCGCAGCTCATCGGTTCGATGGCGATGGATCTGCGCATTGGCGGTGTGTACAACTGCAGAAAATTATATTTTTCGGCCCCGGTCTCCATCCAGATCCGAAGGGACATCCTGTTCTGCCGGTTGGTGAGTCCTATTTCCACCTGTTTTCCTGAACAGTCAAGGCGAAAACAGCTGTCCAGAACGATGCTGCCCAGCGGTCTGGGCTGCCCGAAGTCATCATAGGCTCGAGAGCGGCCGGTCGGTATCTTCCTGCTGTCGACTTCAATGAGTTCCCTGGCTGGAAATTGCAAAAGGAGTTCATCGATACTCGCCGCTTCCAGGGAGAAGTAGGGGTGCCAGCCATGCCCCACCGGCATAGCCGTATCGGAATTGTTGGTAATCCCGGTCGTACAGCTAAAACCGTTGTCCGCCCTGAAGCGATATTCGTATTCCAGCCGGTAGCTGAACGGGTATCCCGGTTCGCAGGACAGAGGACTATAGCCGAGCCTCAGGCGACATTCCCTTTCGCCGTTTTTCTGCATCAGCAGTTCAAAGGGCTTGTCGAAGACCAGGCCATGGATGGCATTGTCTTCCTGCGGGAAATTCCTGATCAGCTGATATTGTTTGGAATCAAAGGAGTAGGTGCCGCCGGAAACCCGGTTTGGAAAGGGGAAGAGGCTGCAGCCCTTGAAGGATGTTGCCTGGGTGGCCTGCATATCGCGGGGCGATGAGTACCCATCAAGCAGTTCGACCAGTTTGTTTCCAGAATGCAGGACCAGCCGGTTGATGGCACCGCCGGCGAAGGGGAGGACGAGAGCGAATTCTCCTGTCCTCGTGTCCATCAGCCGGAAGCCTGATTCGGACCCGAAGGGGGCCCTGAGTATCTGGAACCTGGCCGGCGATCGAGTCATAGAACTCCTTGAGCCATGGCAATCGTCTGCTTTTAGAAGTGGTCTGGCGCGGTGCCTTTTCAGCCGAGAAGCGGGGAGATGATTTTCCCCAAGCTCCTGACGATTCGATTCCTGAACACATGCCTGGTGAAAAAAGGCATGGCCATCAGGCGACTGATCGGCGGGTGCAGATGGTAATTATAGCCGCTGCCTGAAACCTTATACACTTTCCCGAGTATCTGCGCGATGTCCACGGGACCGGGATCATCACTGGCCGAAGCGTCGCCCCTGGTAATGACGCCGTGACGGTCTTTGCTGACGATACGGTGAACCAGCAGAACCTGATCGTTTCTCAATAAAACCACATCTCCCCGGCTGTATGATGCGCAGTTGCGCAGGTGAATGAGGTCTCCGTCTCTGATAAAAGGCGCCATACTGTTCCCGTGTGCCTGGAAACGCAACTCATTTCCATTCTTCAGGACGGTTATGGCAATATCCTGAAGGGCCGCATGAGTGGGTGGAGACTGTCGTTCATGGCAGAAGAGGTTGTGGAACGAACCGGCCGGTCTGGTCTTTAACCGCCGGCCGTCTTTTTACCTGCTATCGTCATCGCATGATAGCATGATAAAAGTTTGTTTTTTAAAAAAACCATCATCATGGTCAGGTATTCCCCGGTGGATGCCGCTTTTCGGGTACCCTTATCCTTTGCCCGATCAGATATTTTTTTTCTCGATAAGTTTCTCAAACACATAGGGGAGGCAGGCGGTCTCGGCCAGAGGAGCCCCGTTCAGCAGCGTATGGGTGGCGAGCCATTCACGCTTGTTTTCGGCAATATAGGTTTCCAGGTCATGGGCTTCATGAAAATTCGCGGTTCTCTGGTCGATCTGGGCCTTGGCAACCTCATAATAGCGCGGATAATTTTTGATCAGGGCATCGGCTCCGGCAATATAATGGGACCATCTCCTGTCGTTAATCGAGATTTTTTCGATACCGTCGGACTGAATCATCTTTTCATATTCGGGGTTATCGAAGAAGTCGATATACACATCCATATAGAATTTGGTCATCTCCAGTACACTCGAGCCGAAAAAAGAATTGAACACATCATCGTCAATATAGGCATCGGCCAGGTACATCAGATCTTTATCGATGTAATTGTTGTTGTACATCTCTTCGTAATCAATCATCTTTTTAACCGCAGGCGCATTACGGAGAAAACCAACGCAATTGACGACTATATCGGCCTCAATCTTCTTCCGGTGATCGACGACAACGCCCTGCTCATAGAGGCCGGTTATACTCCCGGTTGCGGTCTCGAGTTTTTTCAGGTAATGGGCGATAAACCAGATATCGGACACGCTGATGGTATGCCCTTCATGCTTGATTTTGCCCATCCAGCATTCGGGCTGGGTGGCGCCACTCTGATCATAGAGCTTTTTCCAGAGCATCATATTCCTGATGTTGCTCTTTCTTTCATGCTCGAACTTGTCATCGTAGGGAGTAGAAAAGTTTAAGTAATCGATGATCTTGGGACAGACGGTTCCATGTCGTCGGCAAACCACGGTAACATGGCTGGCCCCGTTCTCAAGAGCCGTCCTGGTGTTCTCGATGGCAAAGGCTCCCATGCCGACGATAACAACTTTTTTGTCCTGCCAGTTGACTTCTTTCGATTCGTCGGAGATGCCGGAGAAAACGATACCCTTGAAGAGATGCTGGTTCTCCCAGGTAATCTGGCGAGGAGTGCCAACGCGGTCGTTGACTGCCAGGATTACCCCTTTTGATCTGATTGCAACCGGCTTCCCGTTACGGATAACCCTGGTCTGGTATCGACCGTCTTTTTTCTCGATGTGTTCCGCTTCGGTCTGCGTGAAGATAGAATCCTTATGTTTTTCAGACAGGTGGCACAGATCTTCGAGAACTTCAGAGGTACTCGAATGGTCCCGGTTACTCCTCACCTTTTTTTCGATGAGTCGGTAGGCTCCTTCGGAGGTGTTGACCTGGGATGTTGAGTTGGCATACTGCGACCATATTCCGCCGAGGATATCGCGTTTTTCCACGATGCAGAAAGAAATCCGTTTATCTGCCAGCCGCTCGGCAGCATAGAGCGCTGTTATGCCGCCGCCGACGATCAGCACACCGACATCATCCGGTAATGGTGAGGTGTTATTGTTCTTCAGCCTGGTTTTATCAAAAGTGAATTTGGCATCCGCATACCTGTCTATCGCTTCAACAATATTCTCAGCAGTCGGCGTAGCAACGGTTATGATGTCCAGGTCCTGCTGGTCTTCGAAGCCGGGTTGTCCTTCAGTCAAAAACAGTGCATAAGGATAACAGGTTGAGCGTATGGCTTGTAACTGGCGGAGCAGTTCCGAGATACGCTCGCGGTCTTTGCCTGAGACCACGTAGACATAAGGCAGGTCTGCGTATTTTCGCAGGTATTTTAATGACTCGGGGACGTCCTTTCGGTCGAGGAAGAGTTGATTCTCTGCAGGCAGTCCAATGGAACTGAAATTGATAATTCTGACCTTTGGCCGCTGTCGAAGGGGCTGCGTTTGACTCACTGCGTCACCTGTTCCCGTGAAGTGATTAATCTTATCGTCTGAGCCGTTTGCAAAATGGCCTTTTCGTCCAAACTCCGCGTTATGCTCAAAATTTTTTCCTCTAAATATCAAATATATGACTGCTGTAATATTTTTACCATGCCTTGATTTTGAACCAAAATTCTCATTTTGCAAAAGGCTCGTTTGATATATTGTTGAGAGGTTAGGCCATCGGGGCCGGAATATAAAGGTAAATAAATTAAAGGTCCCCTATTAATTAAGAAATATTTAAGCCGTGTCAAGTTGATGTTCTTTTCGTTGTCTTTCACCGCGTCCCTCACATCTGTTCACTGTTTTTTTTCTATCCGGTATTATAGTGGCTACAGCGGTGCGGCAGACGTCGCAATTCTTTTCGCACCCCATTCTGACAGACGGACAACCAGGCAAACCATGACAAAGGAGGAAGCGGCTCAATGATCAAAACGACTCATGTCGGATCTTTACCCCGTCCGGCGGCGATGATAACCAGGCAGCTCAGGAAGGAGGAGCTTTCCTCAGACGATATGAGGGCCTATCTTGCTGAGCTTGTGGCACGGCAGATGGATCTCGGATTAACCTTTATAAATAACGGAGAATTACCTCGCTCCGATTATATCAATGCGACCGTGCAGAGAATCACCGGCTTTGACAGGACCGGTATCGCGCCACTGCCGAGGGATATGGAGGAACTCCCCGAATATTCCAGGCGTTTCAGCGGCAGAAATGGTCTGATCACCCTGAACCCGAAAGCTCCTATTGAGCTGCCCGCCTGCTCG
>JAHEMX010000494.1 GCA_024643445.1 Desulfobulbaceae bacterium
CATGCAGGCACGCCTGGAACTCTATGACCAGATTGAAAAACAGAGCAGACTGATTGAACTCCTCCGGCTGGAACAGGCAGAACAGACCGCGACTATGCATCGTACCGGTAAAGAACATGAACAGATCACCAATGAACTGCAAAACAGGATCCACCGGCTTGAGCAACAGGTACGGAAATTGAAAGAAGTTGAGCTGTTGCTGCACCCAAAACCATAGAAGCTCGGCAACCGAGCATGAACAGTGGAGAAGCATGCCAAAGCCTACCATCTTACTCGTCGACGATGAAGATGATCTGCTCAGTCTCTGGAGACTTCGTCTGGAAAGTGCCGGATATTCGGTGGTTACAGCAAGCAGTGGCGAAGAGGCCATGGCAACGTTCACGGTTACCAGGCCCCAGCTCGTCATTACTGATCTGCGCATGGAACAGATGGATGGACTGGCCCTTTACGAGGCCATTCGCAAGATCAACACCTCCATCCCGGTACTCATCATTACCGCACACGGCTCTATACCGGAGGCGGTCGAAGCGACAAAACGCGGTGTTTTTTCTTTTCTCACCAAGCCGATTGACGGCCGGTTGCTGCTGCACGAGATTGAAACTGCCCTGAAGGTGAGCTCCTCTCTGCCTGGCGGGGATCAGGACAGCGGTGAATGGAGAAAGGATATCATCTCCTGCAGTGCCCTGATGGAGCAGGTCCTTGCTAAATTACGCCTCGTTGCCCGCGGTAACTCGAGCGTGCTCATCAGGGGACAGAGCGGCACCGGGAAAGAACTTCTGGCCAAGGCGTTATACCGGGCAAGTGACAGAGCCGATAAAGTATTTGTTCCGGTAAATTGCAGTGCAATACCGGAAGCGTTACTCGAATCCGAGCTGTTCGGACATGCCAAGGGGTCGTTTACCGGCGCCGAACGTGCCTATGAAGGATTATTCAGAACGGCAGACAAAGGAGTACTCTTTCTCGATGAAATAGGTGATATGCCTTTGAATCTACAGGTTAAAATCCTGAGGGTGCTGCAGGAGAGACAGGTCCGTCCGGTCGGTGACACCCAGACCATTTCGGTGGATGTTCGCATTATTTCCGCAACGCACCAGAATCTCGAAAAACGGGTAGAGGCAAAAGAATTCCGGGAGGATCTCTATTATCGTCTCAATGTGGTGACGATTGAAATCCCTCCGCTCAAGGATCGCCGGGAGGATATCCCGCCTCTTGTCGACCATTTCCTGAAACTCATAAATATTCAGAATGAAAGAAAAATAGTCGGATTCACCGCAGAGGCGATGCAAGTCATGCTGGAGTCTCCGTGGCCGGGTAACATACGGCAGCTGCAGAATGTCGTCGAACAGGCTGCGGCCTTATCCACCACGGATTTGATTCCGGTAAACCTCATTTCCTCTGCGCTGACGGAAGAAAACGTGGAAATTCCGACCTTTGATGAAGCCCGCTTTGAATTCGGTCAGCGCTATCTTGTCCGGCTGCTGCAGATGACGGGCGGCAACGTTGCTCAGGCAGCCCGCATTGCAGAACGAAACAGGACCGATTTCTATAAAATCCTGCAGCGTCATCACATCTCGCCCGCACTCTTCAAAAAGTAAGCATTTTCATCCCGCTGTTATTCCGTACTGATAGCGTTTTTGTCGCTCTCTTGCGACACCGGCCACGGCGATAAAGATCGGATGCCAGAAATTAAACGATGGTACGGGAAGATGACAGCGTCTCCGAATGAAGACAGCTGTAGGATAGCGTGCTCCGGGCTGTCGCTTTGTGCTCGTTTCTGAGTATTCTCCTGTAGTGCCTGAGCGCTTACGGAGCCTTCTGGGGCGGTGGAATAGAGTACCTATGGATGATAATGAAACGAATTATTGAACTGGCATCGATAATGCATATTCAAGGTATGCCATATCATAAGCCGGAGGTACTCATTATGCTACAGTCTCAAACCAATAACGGATTAGTCAGGATGTTCCGGGTCAACCATCAGGTACTCAGCCAGCTTGTCTACCCGGTTCTTATCAGTTTCCTGAGTATCACCCTGTTCCTCTATCTTTCCTATGTCATCATCGAGGGGTATTCCATCGTACAGCTGATGAAGACCGGAAGAGAGATTTCGATCGTTGAGATACTCGCGGACTAGCGGGTCGGCACCTTCCTGACTGGCGGTTCTGTTGTGTAGCCGATATCGCCGCTGTCAACATAGGCATAGGCACTGTGCTTGTGGATTGATTCAAAACTTTCAACGCCGACGGAGAACCAGGTGATATGCGGATGTTCAATCGCGTGAATGGCGACCTTGCGTACCACATCTTCTACGAACATCGGGTTTTTGAAGGCTGTTTCCGTGACAAATTTCTCGTCAGGGCGTTTCAGCAGGGCAAACAGTTCACATGATCCGCATTGTTCTACCAGCTCGATAAGATCTTCAGCCCATATCATCTTTTTGAACCGTGCGCTCAACGTGACTTCCGCCCGCTGGTTGTGTGCGCCGGCTTCGCTTATTTCCTTGGAGCAGGGGCAGAGCGTGGTAACGGGTACCTTGACGGTGAGCAGGAAACCTTCGTTCTCGCCGACCCCGCCACTGAAGATACAACGGTATTCCATCAGGCTTGCGGTGCCAGATATCGGGGCCTCTTTTTCGAGGTAGTAGGGAAAACTCATTTCAATACGGGCGCTTTTTGACTTGAAATAGTGCTGCACTTCCGCGAGCAGATCGGAAAACACCGAGACGCTGATCCTGTCTATATAGTGATTGAGAATGGCGGTAAAGGAGGCAATGGAGTTTGCCTGCATGACGATTGGCGTTTGAACGAGAAGGCCAATGGATGCGACAGTATCCTGGATTTCTCCGTTTTTCTGCAACACCTTGATCGGGAGTTTTATGTTGTTGACGCCGGCACTGTGTATGGACATGGTGATTATCGGTTTGTTCTGTGTCTACGCACGGGTAAATCGGCCCTGATATTTCTCCCGAGCGCCTTCCAGCCGGTTGACCCAGGACCCTCCCCTGAAATGCTCCGGGCTCTTCAGCTTGATGAGACATTGAAGGTAATACTATTTTACTTGTGCTTCCACCACTATAATCATTTTTGCATGATTTAAGCTTTTATTCGGTGTAACCTGTATGTCCCACAGCGATAAAAAAGAACACCTTTCTTTCCGGGAAAATCAAACCAATGCCAGACAAAGCAATAAAAACCCGGCTTGATAAATGGCTCTGGGCGGCACGTTTTTTCAAGACCAGGTCCCTGGCCACCCAGGCGGTACAGGGTGGTAAAGTGCATCTGGGCGGCATACGGGTAAAACCGG
>JAHEMX010000495.1 GCA_024643445.1 Desulfobulbaceae bacterium
GCCGATGCCGGCATACCGCTCGGCAGCCAGACCGTTCTGCTGGCCGGTATCAATGACAACGTCGATACCATGCGCCAGTTGATGCATGGCCTGCTGCGTACGCGGGTCAAACCCTATTATCTTTATCAGTGCGACCCCATTACCGGTTCTTCTCACTTCCGTACTCCTGTTTCAAAGGGACTCGAGATCTACCAGGGACTGCGCGGTCACACCACCGGATACGGCGTGCCAACCTATGTCATCGACGCCCCCGGAGGCGGAGGGAAAATACCCCTTATTCCGGAAACGGTAGTCGGCAGGGACGGCTCGGATCTTCTGATCAGGAATTACGAAGGAAAGGTCTACCGGTATCCCGACAGACCCACCGCTGCGGACCTCAGCAGCGAACGCGGAGTTTCCTGATGAGAATAGGGATGACCTATGATCTGCGCGATGACTATCTCGCGGCGGGATTCGCGGAAGAAGAGACGGCGGAATTCGATCGACTCAGCACCATCGAGGCGATCGAAACCGCTATCAGCGCCATGGGCCATGATCCGGTTCGCATCGGCAACGTGACAAGCCTCGTACCGCGTCTCGCCGCAGGCGAGTGCTGGGACCTGGTCTTCAACATTGCCGAGGGACTCTACGGTTACGGCAGAGAAGCCCAGGTGCCGGCGCTGCTCGACGCTTACCGGATTCCCTACGTCTTTTCAGGGCCGCTCGTCCAGACCCTGACCCTGCACAAGGGTATGGCCAAGCACGTGATTCGGGACTGCGGACTGCCGACACCCGCCTTTGCCGTGGTTTCCCGGGAGAGCGACATTGCCGGGATCGATCTCCCCTACCCGCTCTTTGCCAAACCGGTAGCGGAAGGCACAGGCAAGGGAGTGACGCCGGCATCCAAGATCAGCAGCCCCGATATGCTGCGTACAACCTGCCAAAACCTGCTTGCCACCTTCAAGCAGCCGGTTCTCGTCGAGACGTTCTTGCCGGGGCGGGAATTTACCGTCGGCATCGTCGGCAATGGCGAACAAGCACATTCGATCGGCATCATGGAAGTAGTCCTGCTGAAGAATTCCGAACCGGATGTTTATTCCTACCACAACAAGGAGTTCTGCGAGGAACTTGTCGAATACCGTGTGGTGGATGACCCTGAAGCCAGGGAAACGGTAAAAACGGCCCTGGCCTGTTACGGTGCCTTCGGCTGCTCCGACGCCGGCCGGGTCGATCTCCGCTCCGATGCGACCGGCCGCCCCAACTTCATCGAGATCAATCCGCTGGCGGGTCTGCACCCGGAGCATTCCGATCTCTGCATCATCGCGAGCAAATACGACATCAGCTACCAGCAGCTCATCGAATCGATCATAGGTGCTGCCATTGAACGGCATGGCCTTGCGTCATGAACAGCGGGGAGATAATCGGCCTTATTCACAATGAACCGATACCGGCCGGTCAACCCAACTGGGAATCTTCTGCCGATGTCATGGTGCAGGTCGAGGCCATCGAGGAGGCGCTCACCGGTCTCGGTTATCGAAGTGTGCCGATCAGCTTTACCAGGGACCTCTCCCGTTTTGTCGATACGGTCAAGGAGCAGCGTATAGCCTGCGCCTTTAACCTGTGCGAATCCGTGGACGACAATCCGCAGTTAATCGCGCACCCGGCGGCAGTTCTTGAATTACTCGGAATTCCCTATAGCGGCTCGGGACCGGCGGCCCTGCAGTCGACCACCGACAAACACCTGTTCAAGCTGGTGCTCCGCGGCGCAGGAATCCCCACCCCCGGCTTCCTGCTCTTTGACGGCCGGTTTAACGCCAGTCCACATGAACTTCTCTACCCGGTCATCCTCAAACCGCAGCTCCAGGATGCAAGCATCGGCATCGACCAGGACTCCGTTCTCGAGTCGGCAGCCCAACTGAAAGAAAAAATAGCGGTTTTCTATGAAAAATACGGACCTATCCTAGTCGAGGAATTCATCCACGGCAGGGAATTTAACGTCTCGGTCATGGGCAATACGGACCTTCAGGTGATGCCGGCAGCGGAAATCGATTTCTCCGGACTGCCCAAGGACCTTTTCCCTATTGTCGGCTATCAGGCCAAATGGGACCCCGACTCGATCGAGTACCGTGAAACGAAACGAACCTTCCCCCTGCTCGATGATGTTTTATACAAAAATGTGAAAGATGCCGCACTTCGCTGTTACCGGCTGTTCGGCCTGCGCGACTACGGACGTGTCGACATGCGTGTCGACGACGGAGGCCAGGTGTATGTCCTTGAAATCAACGCCAACCCCTGCCTCAGTCCCGATGCCGGATTTGCTGCGGCAGTCCTGCAGGGGGGGCTCGATTATCAGGGTATGGTCGGACGGCTTATCGAATTACTGGATGACAGACGTACATGAATATTGCAATTGCTCCGCTGCTGCCGGCTGACCGGGAGAAGGTTGTCGCCCTGATCAAAAAACATGACAACTTTCTGCAATGCGAGATCGACATTGCCGTCGAGGTAATAGACGGGACGTTCAAACCGGAAGAGGGCTACCGGACGCTGGTGGCAACGGACAAACGGCAACAGCTGCACGGTTTTATCAGCTACGGTCCGATCCCGCTCACTGAAAACCGCTTCGATCTCTACTGGATAGCGGTGGATCCGGAACTCGGCAGGCACGGTATCGGCACCATCCTGCTGCGGGAAATGGAGAAGGATCTCCGTCGGGAAGGGCCGGGACATATCTACATCGACACCTCTTCGACGGAAGGGTATCTGCCGGCCCGCCGCTTTTATGAAAAAAACGACTACCAGATCGTCGCCCACCTGAAGGATTTTTACCGGACGGGCGACGATAAAATTCTTTACCGGAAACTAATTTAAGATGTTCAGAATAAGACGAATCTACGGCAATACCCTCTCCATAGACCAGGATGCCCTCCTCGAGGTCCAGACGATACTTAAACAGCAGTTCCCCGGTCTGGCCGAGAAGGATATCATCGACCTCCAGCACAAGCTTGCAGACCCTCTCAAATACCGGTTCAAGACGATCCTGTTCGCTGCTGAAGGCAGCCGTGGCCTGATCAAGGGGTTTGCCATTGTAAATCACGTCACCGATCTTCAATTCTGTTATCTTGATTTCATCTCGGTCAAACCAAAAACTACCGGCGGCATCGGCAGCGCGCTTTACGCCCGTGTGCGTAACGAAGCGAGACTGCTGAAAGCGAAGGGTATTTTTTTTGAATGTTTGCCCGATGACCCGGCCCTGTGCAAGGACAAGAGCATCATCCGGCAAAATGGCGCCAGACTCAGATTCTACG
>JAHEMX010000496.1 GCA_024643445.1 Desulfobulbaceae bacterium
TCTGGCGAGCCTTGATACGGCCATAGAAGACACGTTCTGCGCCAAACGGCATGGCCCAGGCTCCGCCACCGGCACCGCAGCAGTAATTGGCCTCACGATTAGGTTCCATATCCTTGAAGTCAGGACAACATTGTTTTGTAATTACACGTCCTTCCTCGTAATATGCGACACCAAAGGCCTTCATGGACTTACGTCCGTAATTGCATGGATCGTGATAGGTGGTACGTATCGGGTGTCTGCTGTTATCGAGTTTTATTCTGCCCTGCTCGATATATTCCTTCAGCAGATCAAATACCGACATAATCTTGAACTCTTCCAACGCTTCCGGAAACCATCTGTTCAACCCGGACCGGGTTGCAAAGTAGGCGTGGCCTCATTCGGGTAGGAGAAGCACCTCGCATTTCAGGCGCCGCATGTTATCAACAATGCGGCCGACAACGGTCTTCATCGATTCGTCGTCACCGGAGAAAAGCCCCCAGTTGACCCCTTCCCAGTTTTCTGACGGAATGGTCCATGATTCTCCGGCAGCATGGAAGATGCGCCACCAGTATTTCATGTCGTCGGGCTCAGCGAACGGTTCCTTGGAATTTACGGTAACCATGACACGCGCCCCAACCATATCGATTGGAGTCTTGAAACCGGCCAGCCCCTCTTCTTCAAGCTCTTCACCAAGTGCTTCACAGAGATGAATAAAGTCATCTTTCGGGATACCCAGGTTGTTTCCACGTTCGAGACAGGTCACCACTCCCTTGTGAATCGGCCCGGGTACCTGTTCCCGCTCTCGCAGACCGCGAAGCCGTCGCATCAGGGCCATAATTTCCACGCCGGCCGGGCAAGCATTCTCACATTTGCCGCACATCGTACATTTCCATGGCCAGTTCGTGTCCCTGAGTTCATCTTCCATACCCAGAACAGCCATGCGTAAAATTTTCCGCGGATCAAGTCCATCAACCCCGGCAATCGGACAGGCGCTGCCACAGGTGCCGCAGGTCAGGCAGGTATCGGCCCACCGTGCATCGGAGTAAATCGTTTTTTCCTGAACCCCGATCTCCAGAGGTTCTTGGTAAAGCAGATTATCCTGATACTTCTGGCTTTTCTCAGGATCGGCATAACTGGACGGGCGAATCTGCGGTTTACGACCGAACTTTTCGCAGAGTGAGTGGTAGTCCTCGAATTTCATGAGATACTTTCTGCCCGGCCCTTCCTTGGCCCGAAGCGTTCCGGAGTTTATCCAGTTTCTCACCGTATTCCGATGGACACCGAACTCCTCCGCCATTTCGCTGACCCTGAATTCATACATCATCGAGACTCACCTCATGAGGCTGTTTTGATAAAATGCGCATAATCATGTCACATGCCCGAGGAACGGCAGCGGTCATCGATGTCGAAAAACCCGGTTCGATTTCCACTGGTATATACTCGGCTTGTGCGGCAATTATTGTCACTTTTATGCCGGTATGCTGTTCCAGTTCATGCAGCAGATTGACGGTGGGGAACTGATGCAGGGAAAAATCATGGGTTTTCTTGGCGGGAATGGCTGCCGACTCGATGAGGAAAATTTCTCCCGGAAGACGATCTGCAAAGTCGACCGCATCGAGAATGATAATATGTTCCGGCCTGCCTTCTTCGCTCAGCAGGTAATCAAAGAGATATTCCCTGATACCGGTCATCGCGTCTATCGCCACCGCTGTTTCAGGCAACTCATTGTTCCGGGTTAACTCCTCAATAACGGCTGGGCCGAAGCCGTCGTCACCCATCAGGAGGTTACCACATCCGAAAATCATGGTTGTATTCATAACTGGTCAATTTGTGCAAAAGTTGCCATCTTTTTCAGATCGGAACACCCTATCATCACAAAATCGCGAGTTCAAGCACTTTTTAACCGCTGCTCACTATTTCCCGCGGAGTCCTGCCTGTTCATCGGAAATTACTTTTAAAAGCGAGGAGATACCTCGTCAAAGCGATGAAGATCCGTCGGGGATGACGCTGGAGGAAGGAGGTGGAAACCATTTACTGAGGATGTCGCAGCCGAATCGGATACTGCTTCCCGGTCGCAGGGATGGGGCGGGCATTGGGCGCTCAAGCCCAATCTCCAAAGAGCACCTTTGCCTGACCTGGTTATGCAAAGGACCCTCCAATAATAAGAGAGTCTTGTACAGCTGTTCGCTGGAAGCCGGGAACGGGGCGATTGAGTTATACCGGCTGAGCAGCCCCTCAGTTCAGAAACCGTCAGGATTGGCCATTTGCCAGTTCCAGCTGTCCCGGCACATTTTCTCCAGTCCAAATTCCGCCCGCCAGCCCAGTTCACGCAGGGCTTTAGACGGATCGGCATAACATTGGGCGATATCGCCGGGGCGACGGGAGACAATCCGGTAAGGGACCCGTTTGCCACTGGCCGACTCAAAAGCACGGACGACCTCGAGTACGGAATAGCCGCAACCGGTACCAAGATTGTAGGTCATGATACCGGGCTGTTTCAGCAGCGCGTCAAGCGCTTTGACATGCCCCCTGGCAAGATCGACGACATGGATATAATCCCTTACCCCGGTACCGTCTGGAGTGGGGTAATCATTGCCAAAGACCGACAGAAAATCGCGTTTTCCGATGAGAACCTGGGTGATATAGGGGGTCAGGTTATTGGGAATGCCATGCGGATCCTCACCGATAAGACCGCTCTCATGTGCTCCGACCGGATTAAAATATCGCAGCAGGACCGAGCTGAACTCAGGATCGGCCCGGCTGATATCCCTGAGGATTTCTTCAATCATCAACTTGGTCCGACCGTAGGGATTTGAACAGGATAGCGGGAAATCCTCAGTGATCGGTACCGTCGCCGGGTCACCATAGACGGTTGCGGATGAGCTGAATATCAACCGTTTCACCCCTGCTTCCTGCATCACCTCGCAGAGCACCAGGGTACCGATAATGTTGTTCTGATAATAAAGCAGCGGTTTGTCGACCGATTCACCAACCGCTTTCAAACCGGCAAAGTGAATAACGCCATCAACCGGCTGCGGCGACTCGACAAACACCTTCTGCAAACGGACCCGGTCACGCAGGTCGACAACAGCCAGACGTATCTTCTTTCCGGTCAAAGTCTCGACTCGGCTGAGAGCTTCTCTTTTGGCATTAACGAGGTTGTCCACAACCGTCAATTCATGCCCTTGTCCGAGAAGTTCAAGGCAGGTATGACTGCCGATATATCCGGCACCGCCGGTCACAAGTAGGTGCATTAGGCGCTGCTCATTGTCTAAATTATGTATCTTTTTCTAATTTATTTACTCTG
>JAHEMX010000497.1 GCA_024643445.1 Desulfobulbaceae bacterium
GTCAATATACCTCTCGGTATACTCCCTCAGCCCCATTCCCTCCTTTTCCGCCCCGGCGATGGTATTGTCGTCGAGATCGGTGAAGTTCATGTATGAGGAGACCCGGTAGTTCCGGGCCTGGAGATAGCGAACGATCAGGTCCGCGACAACGAAGCGGCGGCACATGGACAGGTTGGCCCGTTCATAGGCGGTGGGTCCGCAGGAGTAAAAGGTTACCTCGCCCTTTTTCTGGGGTGCAAAAACCTCTTTTTTCTTGCTGATCGTGTTGAAAAGACGCAAGCGTGATTTCTTTTCCCCGGCCGCTGTCTCCTTCGGCGTAAAGAGCGGTGTGGAGAGATAGCGTTCACCGCCGTCCGGCAGCAGCACCACGATCAGCCCGTCCTGCAGCTCGGCGGCACATCTCAGCGCGGCATGCATGGCGGCGCCGCTGCTCATGCCGACGAACATTCCCTCGAGCCGGGCCAGCTTGCGGGCCGTGTCGAAGGCCTCATCATCCTCGACATGGACAATCCGGTCAGGAACCGATTTGTCGAAGATGCCGGGCTTGTAGGACTCCTTCATGTTTTTCAGGCCCTGGATTTTATGGCCAAGGTGCGGTTCTACGGCGATAACCTTTACCTGCGGCTGAAATTCCCTGAACCAGGCACACAGTCCCATGACCGTGCCTGAGGTTCCAAGCGTCGCCACCAGGTGGGTGAGCCTGCCGCCTGTCTGCTCCCAGATCTCCGGTGCGGTCGTATGGTAGTGCGCCTGCCAGTTGGCGGCATTGTTGAACTGGTCGGTCAGGAAATAACGATCCGGATACTCCAGGGCCATCGCATAGGCCTTTTCAATGGCACCGTCGGTCGCCCGTGCAGACGGGGTGAGCAGGATTTCCGCGCCGTAGGCCTGCATTATCTTGCGGCGCTCGATCGAGGCTGATTCCGGCATGACGAGCATGCAGCGATAACCCTTGGCGGCACAGACCATGGCAAGACCGATTCCGGTATTGCCGCTGGTCGCCTCGAGCACGATCTTTTCTTTGACCAGCTCCCCGGATTTCTCGCCCGCCTCGATCATTGACAGGGAGATGCGCTCCTTGACCGAGCCTCCGGGATTGCGGGATTCGAGTTTGGCGGCGATGGTCACCGCGCTGTTTCGGTGCAGACGGTTGATTCTGACGAGCGGCGTGTTGCCGATGGTCTGAAGGATCGTATCGTAAATCATCGTGTTCCCGGTTGCTGTGCAATTAGTATGACCCGCCGCAGGACGCTTGCGGGCCAAAACTGAAAGTAGCCCCTTTTGCCGGTCGGTCAAGCTCTTTTTGTGCGTAGCTGTATGCTTCGCGTGAGGAAAAAGGCAACTTACCCTCTTCTGCAGGCGCGGGAAAGATACCAGAGACGCAACAGGGACTCCCGCGTCTCTTCATCCTCGATAAAGCTGATCTGCTGCCGGAACTGCTCAACCTCTGCGGCAGGCGGGGAAACAAAGGTAATGGAGGTTGACTTTTTCTGCACCGGAGGCAGCGGCTTTTCCTGAACAACAAAACGAATATTGGAAAAGGTCGAGTTCAGCAGATAGGCATTGAGCGTTTCCAGCAGATAGATTTTCTGGAACTGGAGCTGCTGCACCCAGGCGGAGTTTTCCGCCTCGACCCACAACACGTCTTTTACCACCTTCAGAGGCCTGGAGTGTTTGGCGGTGTCCGCATCCACCAGTTCTTCCCAAACCGGGAAAATCCGGTGCTGGTCAAATTTGCGTTCCCAGCCCTTCTCTTTGATGAGAGAGGAAAATGCTTCCGAAAGCTCCGGCTTGCTGTCTTTTTTTGCTTGTCTGCTCACACTGCTCCCTGTCCCCATCGAAATCAAGGCTGACTGTTCGAACTGTTTTAACGCTTCACGGTGGTGATGACAAGAGGGGAAAAAAGAAGGCCTGCATGTCACGGGGACATGCAGGCCTTCTTGCCGGGATTGGTGCCTGGCAGTTCCGGCTAGTAAACCGTCAGATATCTGTCGAGTTCCCAGTTGGAGATGGAGCAGCGGTATTCATCCCACTCCGCCTCTTTAGCCTCGATATACTTCTCGTAGATATGCGGTCCCAGCGTCTCCCTGGAGATCGGGTTGGTCTTGAATATCTCAAGAGCCTCTTTCAGACTGCCGGGCAGAACGGCAATACCTTCTTCCAGCATCTGGGCCCTGGTCATCTCAAAGATATCCTTGTTCACCGGAGGGGGTACCGGCAGATCGTTTTTGATTCCGTCAAGACCGGCATTCAGCATCATCGCCAGGGCGAGATAGGGGTTGGTGCTGGGATCCGGACAGCGGACCTCGGTACGGGTTGACATGCCGCGCGCGGCAGGAATACGCACCAGGGCCGAACGGTTGGATGCCGACCAGGCGGCGTATACCGGTGCCTCGTAGCCCGGCACCAGCCGCTTGTAGGAGTTTACCAGCGGGTTGGTCACCGCGACAAAGCTCGAGGCGTTCTTCAGGATGCCGGCAATATACTTGTAACAAACGTTTGACAGCTGAAGCGAGTCCGACTCATCATAAAAGGCATTGGTGCCGTCAAGATTGAACAGCGACTGGTTGGTATGCATACCGGAGCCGTTGATGCCGAAGATCGGTTTCGGCATGAAAGTGGCATGCAGCCCGTATTTGGCGGCAATCGACTTGACAACCCACTTGAAGGTAATCGTATTGTCGGCACAGGTCAGGGCATCGGCATACTTGAAATTGATCTCGTGCTGGCCCTCGGCAACCTCGTGATGGGAGGCCTCGATTTCAAAACCCATCTTCTCGAGGGTCTCGATGATTTCACGGCGGCAGTCATTTGCCGTGTCTTCCGGGTCAAGCGAGAAATAACCGGCAACATCGTTGGTAATGGTAGAAGGCAGGCCCTCTTCATCAAACTCAAAGAGGAAAAACTCGGCCTCGGTACCAACGTTCATGGTGAAGCCCTCTTTCTTGGCCTCGGCCAGGACGCGCTTGAGGTTGTTGCGGGGACAGCCGGGAAACGGCGTCACGCCATCTGACTTGTAGACGTCACAGATAACACGGGCAGCGGCAACTCCGTCCTTGTTCCGCCAGGGCAGGATAACAAAGGTATCGTAGTCGGGCTTGAGATACATATCGCTCTCGTTGATACGGACAAAGCCGTCGATTGACGAGCCATCGAACATCATCTTGCCGTCAAGCGCCTTTTCAATCTGGCTGCGCGGAATCGCAACGTTTTTCATGAAACCGAAAATATCTACGAACTGGAGGCGGAAAAAATGAATATTCTCCTCCTCAACAATCTTCA
>JAHEMX010000498.1 GCA_024643445.1 Desulfobulbaceae bacterium
TTTGATGAACCTCCCCAGCGACATATCCATTTCCGCGACCTGGATATGTCGCTGGGGCGGTTCATCAAAGGTTGAGCTCACCACTTCGGCCGTCTTGGCGGTCCGCTGCATTTCAGTGACCTCTTCCGGACGTTCATCGATGAGCAGGACAATCAGGTACACTTCCTTGTGGTTTCGCGCGATGGAGTTGGCTATCTTTTGCATCAGCACCGTCTTGCCGGTACGGGGAGGTGATACTATCAACCCGCGCTGACCTTTGCCGATAGGGGCAAACATGTCCATTATCCGCATAGAAAAATTGTCAGGCTGCCATTCAAGATTGAATTTCTCGTCCGGGTGAAGCGGAGTCAGGTTGCCGAACAGCGTCTTCTGCTTGGCTTCTTCCGGCGGATCGAAGTTGACGCTTTCCACTTTCAGCAGGGCAAAGTAACGCTCACCTTCCTTTGGCGCCCGCACCAGACCATCTATCACGTCACCGGTGTGAAGGCTCAGCCGACGAATCTGAGACGGTGAGACATAGATGTCATCGGGGCCGGGCAGATAGTTGTAGGCTGGTGCGCGGAGAAAGCCAAAACCATCCGGCAGTATTTCCAGGACACCATTACCGCGAAGCTGCCCATCCTGATTAGCCTGAGCCTGGAGGATGGAAAAAATGAGTTCCTGTTTTCGCATGGAACTGAAACCCTCCACCTTCGCTTCACGTGCAAGGTGCACCAATTCATCAATTTTTTTTGACTTGAGTTCCGCCAGATTCATCTCAGATCGATCTCCTCGTTATCTTTGGCAGTTTTTTTTGAATATAGAAGAAGCACTATTTTTTCTGGTCAGGGAGGTACGGTATTTAAAAAACAGAGCGCCGCAAACCGCGACACATTGCCTTTTCAAGACAAAACAGAAAATATCGTCCTTTATACAAGGATCTTATTTATTGTTTTTTCACTATATCAGATTCAGGATTTAGAATTGTATGATAGTCAGGGAAGAAGCAACGCTTCGTTGTTTAAGTATGGCGTTATCAATAAGAATTCCGTACTGAACATGTCAAATGATATGAGCGCCTGTTTTCAGGTATTGTATTGCAATGGTGTCCGAAAGATCGAATCAGGCGGGAGTCCGTCTTGAGCGTTAACCCTCTTATACGTGCTCTCGCCGGCGGTGTCAAGTCTTTTGACAATTTATTTAGCCTTCATGACAGGCGCAAAACGTTGCCGCAAAAAACCCGCCAGCTCAACGACCTGTTTTTCAGTATCGAGAAGATTGCCAGCGTTTTCAATAACCGAATCAGCACGATCTCGCTTTACCTCCGGAACAAGTTGAATACTGATGATGCGACGGGCTTCTTCCCGGCTTATCCCGTCTCTTTTTGCAACTCTTTCCGCCGCCAGATCTGTCGGAGCATAAACGCTGACGATCCAGTCAAAATCGCCCTGCCATCCGCTTTCGTAGAGAAGCGGAACCTCAGCGATGAGAAATCCAGCGGTGCCAAGGGCAGCGCTCTCCTGATCCAGACGCTCCCTTACCAGCGGATGCAAAATGGCTTCCAGCTGCTCCCGGACCAAATGGTCTTCACCTATCACTTTTCGCAACAGAGGCCGGTCAACGAGGCTATCAGCATCCAGGAAACGTCTCCCCCAGCGTGCGACAACCTGCTCATAACCGGACTGCCCGGGCTCAAGCAACTCACGACAGATGTCGTCGGCATTGAACAGCGGTGCCTCAAGCAAGGGCGCAAGCTGCCGGGCGACATAACTTTTCCCGGCTCCGATTCCTCCCGTTATCCCTATCAGCATCGCGTTTTCTCCAGACGCCCGAGTACCTCATTGAAATCAGGCGGCAATGGCGCTTCAGCAGATAACAACTCACCATTCTCCGGATGATTCAGCTGCAGTTTCCAGGCATGCAGCATCTGCCGGGGAAACAGATCATTCGGGCGATTGGGGCCGTAAAGCCGGTCACCGGCAACGGGGTGACCGATGGAGGCCAGGTGTACCCGTATCTGGTGCGTTCGCCCGGTTTCAATATGAACCTCGAGCAGGCTGCAGGTATCAAAGCAGTCCCGGACCTGCCAGTTGCTGGCGGCATATCTTCCTCCGGTCTGCCGAACCGCCATCTTCTGACGATGTACCGGATGCCTCCCGATTGGCGCGACAATGCGTCCCCGCTCACTGCCTGGCCTGCCGTGTACCAGGGCCAGGTACTGCTTCTTCACCTTTCTGTCCTTGAATAGCTGGACCAGTTTTTGATGGCAGCCGATCGTTCTGGCGACGACCATAACACCGGAGGTATCCTTGTCGAGCCGATGAACGATACCGGGCCGGGCCGGGTCTCCTACCTCGGCTACATCTCCGTAATGAAATAAAAGACCGTTTATAAGGGTGTTATCCCTGTTGCCGCTCCCGGGATGCACTACCAGACCGGGAGGTTTGGCAATAATCAGAAGGTCAGCGTCTTCATACAGAACGGAAAAATCGACCGGCTGAGCTTCGGGCGAGGCTTCGGCCACATGGCCGATAATTGCGCCAGAAACGGCGTCACCGGATTTCAATGAATAACCGGCCTTGACGCTGGCACCATTTACCTTGATAGCACCTGCTTTTATCGATGCGATAATCTGCGATCGTGATGGAGCCGTGATGGTATGCACCAGATAATGGTCAAGGCGCACGCCATGGAATGATTCCGGTACTATACGAGAAAAAAGAGATAGGGAGTCGGAATTACCTTCGATCTGCTCCATTCCGCTCTATTTCAGAAAGGTAAAAGTAAAAAAGAATGTATTGGTGTTGACTCAGACGAAAATGTTTTCAATTTTTCTGCTGATCTTATCTTCTTCTACTTCCTGCGCTATCGAAAGCTCCCTGACCAGCAGACCTTTTGCCGTATCAAGCATCTTTCTTTCACCGTAGGAAAGGTCTTTATCCGCACTGAGCAAAAACAGATCCCGCAAAACCGCAGCAACCTCAAAGATGGAACCGGTCTTGATTTTTTCCATGTATTCGCGATAACGGCGATTCCAGGTCTGCGAATCAACCTCGATTTCCCTGTCCTTAAGGATATTGAGGACCTCCAAGGCCTGTTTCTTATTCACAATAGAACGGAGCCCGACGCTGTCACTGCTCGTTGTCGGGATCATAATCCGCATAGAATTACCTATGATTTCAAGAACATAAAATGTCTGATCGATACCAGCAATTTCCTGAGTTTCAATAGACTTGATCACACCGACACCATGTGCCGGATATACTGCCATGTCGCCTTCAGCAAACACCATAATTTCCCTG
>JAHEMX010000499.1 GCA_024643445.1 Desulfobulbaceae bacterium
GGCAGAGCCCTGGAGCGAGAACATGCGCGAGGAGGTTGAACGAAAACTGAACCTGAAGGCCGTCGATATCTATGGTCTCTCCGAGGTTATCGGGCCCGGCGTGGCCATGGAATGTCTGCTCACGAAAAAGGGAATGCATATATTTGAAGACCATTTCCTGCCCGAGATTATCGATCCGCAGAGCGGTGAGGTCCTGCCTCCGGGAGAAAGGGGGGAACTGGTCTTCACGACGCTGACCAAGGAGGCCTTTCCCATTATCCGTTACCGGACCAAGGATATTTCCAGTCTCTATTACGAGACCTGTGAATGCGGCAGAACGCTCGTGCGCATGTCGAAAGTGACCGGGCGGACCGATGACATGCTCATCATCAGGGGCGTCAACGTCTTCCCGTCGCAGGTCGAACATGTCCTGATGGGCGTGGAAGGCGTTGAGCCGCATTACCAGATCATCGTTGAGCGCGAAGGATCAATGGACACCATGAGTGTCGAGGTTGAGGTGAGTGATTCCGTTTTCTCCGATGAAATCAAGAAACTGGAACAGCTCACCCAGCGTATCACCAGGGATATCAAGGATATTCTCGGTGTTACCTGCCGGGTGAAACTGGTTAATCCACGCTCGATTCAGCGTAGTGAGGGAAAGGCGCAGCGCGTTATCGACAAACGTAAAATCTGATGAATTCGTAAAAAGTCGAATAGACGATGGCTAAGTAAAAAACTTCATATGCGAGGCGCATAAAAATTTTTATTATTTCGGCGTACTCCAGTACGTTGTGATGATGGAAATGTTGTAGCAACGAAGCAGATGGAGAGTTTTTACGACGCCATCAAATCTGAGTTCGGGAGAAGATCATGCGTGTAGAACAGATCGCAGTATTTTTAGAGAATAAATCCGGCCGACTGGCCGAGATAACGGCTATTCTTGCTGAAAATGGTATCAATATCCGTGCCCTTTCCGTTGCCGATACTGCCGATTTCGGCATTCTCAGGCTGATTGTCGACAAGGTTGAGATGGCGGAAAAGGTATTGCGGGCAAACGGTTTTACCGTGGGCAAGACGAATGTTATCGCCGTTGAGGTCCCCGACCGCACGGGCGGGTTGGCAACCGTATTGAAATCGATCAATGAAGCCAATCTCAATGTCGAGTATATGTATGCCTTTGTCAATAAAACGGGCGAAAACGCGGTTCTGATTTTCAGATTCGAGGACATGGACCGGGCCATAGAATCGCTGCTGAAAGACGGCTTTACTATCCTGAAGAGTCAGGAAATCTATAATTTGTAGTGATTGCGTAAAATCTTGTGTTGTCTGTACAGGTATCCTGACCTTGGTAAGGCAGGTGTCTAAAGATCTCCGGTTTCCTGGTTCCGGGGATGTAAATCATTCGAGGGGAGAAGACATGAAACGATTCAGCAACCAACTGATTTTGGCCGCCGTGGCCATGAGTCTGGCAGTCGTTCCTGCCGCTCTGGCAGAAACAGTGAAAATAGGGGCGATTCTTGCCGTTACCGGCCCCGCTTCGTTTCTTGGCGGTCCAGAGGCCCGTACCCTTGAGATGCTTACTGATGAAGCAAATGCAGCAGGCGGCATCAACGGTAACAAGATTGAAATGATCATCAAAGATTCCGGCGCCAGTCCGGAAAAGGCTATTTCCTTTGCCAAGCAGCTCATTGAGGAGGACAAGGTCGTGGCGGTCATCGGACCTTCCACCTACGGCGAGAGCATGAGTGTCAAGAAGATTTTCGATGATGCGGGCACCCCGCTGGTATCATGCGCTGCGGCGGAGGCGATTGTTAATCCGGTGGCGAAATATGTCTTCAAGACCCCGCAGAAAGATTCCTATGCCGTCGAGAAGATCTTCCAGACCATGAAGGAGATGGGCATCACGAAGATAGCGGTACTTGCAGGAAATACCGGTTTTGGCAAGGGGGGCAAGGAGCAGCTGTTGAAAATAGCCCCGACCATGGGCATCGAGGTCGTCGAAACCGAGGTTTACGATAAAGGCGCCAATGACCTGTCGGCGGTGATTGCAAAAATCAAGGCGAACAAGGATGTTCAGGCCGTGGTTAACTGGTCGATTGTACCGGCCCAGGCTATTGTTGCGAAGAACATGCGGCAGGCAGGCTGGGATGTGCCCCTGTTCCAGAGTCACGGTTTTGGCAATATCAAGTACGTCGAGGCGGGGGGCGCCGCATCCGAGGGCATCATATTCCCAGCCGGCCGCCTGCTCGTGGCCAGCGAACTGCCGGCAGACCATCCGCAAAAGGCCGTGTTGTCCAAGTACATTGCCGACTTCGAGGGCAAGTACAAGGAACAGGCATCGACCTTCGGCGGTCATGCCTACGATGCCTTTATTATTCTTAAAGAAGCAATCGGGAAAGGCGGCACTGACAAGGACAAGGTCCGTGACGAGATCGAGAAGATCAAGGGCATGCCCGGAACCGGCGGTATTTTTAGCTTTTCTGCCGAGGATCACAACGGCCTGGATATCGAATCCTTTGAAATGATCACCGTTAAAGACGGTAAATTCGTTCCGTATAAGGGTAAGTAGGGGAATTCGAGCACATCGTTTGCTGACGCTGTTACGTATTTTGTGTGCGTGCGAGGGGCCGGGACTTCCCGGCCCCTTTTCCTGTTTCATCCGCGGCGGCTCATGACATTCAGGTACCCATGACACTGGAACTGTTTATACAATACCTCTTTGCCGGCATCACCTATGGCTCGATCTATGCGATTGTGGCCATCGGTTTCAACATCATCTACAACACGACCGGAATCATCAACTTCGCCCAGGGCGAGTTTGTCATGCTCGGCGGCATGATCTCCATCTCCCTGCTGGGATGGCTGCCGCTGCCCCTGGCCATCGCCGCCGCCGTGGTCCTGACCATGATCTTCGGGGCCCTGCTGGAAATCTTCTTTATCCGCTGGCTGGAAAATCCGGGCGTGTTGCGGATGATCATCATCACCATCGGCCTTTCCATCCTGACGCGCGAGGCGGCGCTGCATGTCTGGGGAGAATCGATCCGCTCGCTTCCCTATTTCGTCGGCAACGAAATCACCACGGTGGCCGTACTCGGGGCGAGGATCTCGCCGCAGGTGCTCTGGGTCGTCGGGGCCTGCGCGCTGATGGTCCTCTTTCTTTCCGTTTTTTTTAAGGCTACTTCTGTCGGCCGGGAGATGCGCGCCTGTGCGGCAAATCGCCGGGCCGCCATTCTCTGCGGCATCAACACGCGCAACATGGTGACCCTGTCATTCATGCTCAGCGCCGGCATCGGCGCC
>JAHEMX010000500.1 GCA_024643445.1 Desulfobulbaceae bacterium
AGCAGGATAGCGGTGATCGGATCACCGGGGATACCGAGGGTCAGCATCGGGATCATTGCCCCACCGGCCACCCCGTTGTTGGCAGATTCCGGGGCGGCAACCCCTTCAGGATGTCCCTTGCCGAACTCATCCTGATGTTTCGATATTCGTCTGGCATAATCGTAGGCCAGAAACACGGCTATGGGACCGCCGGCACCGGGAACGGCGCCGACGCCGGTGCCGACAAAGGCGCCCAAAGTCATGGCCTTGACCAATTTGAGCAGATTCTTCATCTTGGGGAACACGCCGGCGACCTTGTCGTGGTATTTCGGAATGACCCTGACTCCTGAAATAATGCCGCTTATTATCTGGGGAATGGCGAACAGACCGATCAGCGCCGGCAGAAAGGAAATGCCACCCTGCAGATCTACCGAGTCAAAGGTAAAGCGGGGCGTCCCCACCATGGGATCCAGGCCAACCGTCATGATGATCAGGCCGATGACGCCGGAAATTAACCCCTTGACGATTGACTTCTGGCCGAAACTGCAGATCAGGGTCAGGCCGAGAAGGACCAGGGCGAAGAGTTCGGGTGCCCCGAAACGCAGGGCGAGTTTGGCGAGGGTCGGTGCGATCAGGACCAGGCAGATCAGGCTGAAGGTGCCGCCGAAAAAAGAGGCGGTGACGGCTACGCCGATGGCCTCTCCGGCCCGGCCGTTCTTGGCCATGGCATGGCCGTCAAGCGCGGTGGCGGCCGCCGAAGGAGTACCAGGTATATTTAGTAATATTGCGGATATGGAGCCGCCGGTAAAGCCCGCGGAATAGAGCCCCAGCAGCAGACAGAAGGCGGTAACGGGGCTGAGCGAAAACGTCATGGGAAGCAGCAGCACCATGCCCAGGCTGATGGTCAGCCCCGGCGTGGCACCGACAAAAAGCCCAAAAAAAACGCCCACCATGTTGGCAATGAGGTTCTGTACTTGCAATACGTCGGCCAGAGCGGCCAATGCCATATCCATTGATCGACCTTGTTTAAAAAAAGATTCCCGCAGGAAGTTGAATACTGAAAAATGTTTGAAACAGCAGATAAACAATAACGGTTGTCGTTATGGAAAAAACGACTATGCCGAGCGGTTTTCTGGAACCGGCCGCCCAGGTCAGGCAGGCCAGGAAAACAATGGTAACCGGAACAAAGCCGAGATAGTCCATCAGTTTGACATACAACACGATCAGCAGCAAAAATCCGGCAATTCCGAAGAGATCCCGTTTCGGCAGAGAGACCTTAGTGTCGTCATTTTTGGAGACAATGGCGTTAAACAGCAACAGCAGGCTGAGGAAAACGAGAAATCCGGCCAGCAGCCAGGGCATGAATGCGGCGCCGAGGGTATGGGGGAGATCGCGGTCCGGAAGCCGGGAAATCAACACCCCGTAAAATCCGGCAAAAGCCAGCAAAGTGAGCGATATAATAATATTTGCAAAGCGCATGTGCCCCCGAGCCCTTCTGAAAATGCAGGGAAGCATCCTGAGCAAGGATGCTTCCCTTGAGGAGATTACTTACTTCTTTTTCAAGCCAGCTTCAGTCATAACCACGGCAACATTGTCATTCATCGAGACGACGTACTTATTAAACGCTTCCTGTCCCATGAAGCTGACATTGAAGCTGTTTTTCTTGCAGTACGCGACAAAATCAGGATCTTCAGAGGCTTTCTTGAAGGCTTCTTCCAGTTTTTTTACAACATCGGCGGGGGTTGCCTTGGGGACACTGATTCCCCGAAAGAGCTCGAGGACAACGTTGTAGCCCAGTTCCTTCATCGTCGGTACATCCGGATATCCGGGGTCGCGTTCTTCACTGGGAACAGCGAGAATCCTTGCCTTTCCGGCCTCAACCTGCGCGACGATTTCCGGCAGAGGCGAACAGACGGCATCGACCTCGCCGCCCAGCAGGCTGGGAACCCGCCGCTCCGCACCCAGAGGGACATGGATAAATTTCACCCCCAGCGCTTTTTCCATGAAAATCGGGGTCAGGTGCGTTGCACTGCCGGTTCCGGCATTGCCGATCTTGACTTTATCCGGATTCTGCTTGGCGTAGTCGACAAACTCCTGGAAGGTCTTCCATGGTGCATCAGCGCGGACAACGATCGGCATGGCGCTGTAACCGATCCTCGCCACGTGCGTGAATACGTCATGCATGAAGGGAACGTTACCGATATTGGTAACCGTTAAAATCCCGGTCGAACCCCAGCCAATGGTATAGCCATCCGGTCTCGCGTCTTTCAGTGCGGTGAGCATGATACCACCGCCTGCGCCGGGTTTATTGACCGCGACAACAGGCTGTCCCAGGTATTGTTCGGCCGCCTTGGCGATCATTCTGCCCATGGAATCGGCAGACCCGCCCGCGCCGAAGGGTATCAGCAACTGAATCGGTTTTGTCGGGTAATCGGCGGCAATGGCGCTTACACTGAAGCTCAAAGCCATGAGGATTGCGAGTACTGCCGAAATCGTTTTCTTGCTCATCATGTCTACTACCTCCTGCCCTGCGTTGAAGTTTTAGTCACACCGTCATTCACATCTCAGCGGATGTATCCTGACCTTGATCGTGCTGCGTATCTATACCATTGCCCATGCTTCCTTGATAACTCGTTTTGTATTGGCAATAACCGTTTCCGAGGTTTCGCTGGCCAGCAGCGGACGAACCTCGGCACTCAAGACCGGCCTGTTTTCGGGATTAAGCAGGCCGAGATCGAGCAGGAGCCTGAAATAATCACGAACCTGCGGTGTATCTATTTCACCGCCTGGAAGTCCGAAACGCGGCTGCCTGTCGCCATAGGTCGGGTGCCTCCTATCCTTGAATGAACAGTTGCCGATATGAAAATGCATCGGAAAGTCCTTGACGAGCGGTATGGCCTCTTCCGGTTTCTCGCGCAGAAGCGGGAAATGCGAGAGATCAGCCAGTACCCCGAAATTATCGAAATCCTTGCGCACTTCGGCGGCCACCTCGGCGGCATCCTGGAAGTGCCCAATCAGAAAACATTTGTCGATATCGAAATCAAAGACTTTCATATAGAGCTTGATGTCACCCTGTGATTTGGTGAATTCACAAATCTCTTTGAGGGAATCAATCAGAATTTTCTTGGCATCCTCCTTCTTTGCCTCTCCGGGATGCTTGCCGGAGAAAACCCTGGCGACAGACGCTCCGATATCGTAGGCCTCATCAATAGCGCTTTTCATCATACCCAGGGCCTTGCCCCTTTCCTGAGGATCAAAATGGTTAATATTAAGTTTGTTGGAAAACAT
>JAHEMX010000501.1 GCA_024643445.1 Desulfobulbaceae bacterium
CGCATCGGCACGTTTGTCGCCGTCGGTAACTGCGGCAAAGGAGGTTAATTTAAGATCAAGATCCAGGCAGAGATCGTCGAGTTTAAACGAGCGCCGTACCGGCTCAACGAGGTGTGCCGCAACCATGGTATCGATGAGAGGGCCGCCAAGTTCAATACCAAGACCATGCTTGAGTACCGCGTAATCAAATTTGAGATTATGACCGAGTTTGGCCAGCTTTTCCGACTGCAGAAAGGGTTGCAGGACCTTTCTGACCGATTCCCGGGAAAGCTGCGGACTCAATGGTGTTCCAGACTCGTCGAGATGTCCGAGCGGGAGGTACCAGCACTGCTTTTTACCGGTGCTCAGAGAGATGCCGACGACACCGGTCGTCCGGCTGTCCAGGGAGGTTGTTTCGGTATCAACGGCCAGTATCTGTGCCGATCCCAGATGTTTTTCAAGCTCTTTAAGCGATGCGTCATCAGTAACCAGGATAAAACCATCCTCCGGTATCTGCTCAGCACTTGACACTTCCTTGAGCAGACGGGTGAAGCCAAGCTCCGAATAGAGTGTTCTCAGCCGCT
The DNA here is from genome assembly GCA_024643445.1 of Desulfobulbaceae bacterium. Taxonomy (GTDB): domain Bacteria; phylum Desulfobacterota; class Desulfobulbia; order Desulfobulbales; family Desulfocapsaceae; genus Ww85. The sequence continues at coordinate 564 of JAHEMX010000501.1, forward strand.
CATTATCGGCTTCGCCGACACGGTAACCATCAAGTTCCGCCGGGATATCCACATCGAGCTTCAAGCGGATCAGATCCCGTGAGAGAAAGGCTTTCTCACGATTTTCAATAAGATTCTGCTTCATCTTCGACTTCTTGAGCGAGTCTACCTGCTCGTAAAGATTCTCCAGCGTGCCAAATTCGTTAATCAGCTTTGCCGATGTTTTTGGTCCTATTCCGGGAACTCCCGGAACATTATCCGAGCTGTCTCCGGTCAGGGCAAAACAATCAAGAAGTTGCTCCGGACCCACCTGGTATTTTTTTTCAATAGCCTGCCGATCCATCAACCGATCATTCATCGGGTCCCACATCTGCACATTTTCAGTAACCAGCTGCAGCAGATCCTTGTCTCCGGAAACGATGATCACCTGGTATCCCCTCTCAGTCAACTGCCTGACGGCACTGCCGATAATATCATCAGCCTCGATACCCTGTTCCTCGTAGCTTTTAATGCCGAGCGCCCCAACCGCCTCCTTGATATAGGGGATCTGCCCGGCAAGTTCTTCCGGCATCGACGGCCGGTTGGCCTTGTAATCGCCATACATGGCATGGCGGAAGACCGGCCCCCTGCTGTCAAACGCCACCGCTATAAACTCCGGAGAGCGCTCGTTCAGCAGACGCTTGAGCATATTTACAAAGCCGAAGACGGCATTTGTCTGGAATCCGCTGCTGTTGGTGAGCGGTGCAACAGCATGAAACGCCCGGTAAATAAAAGCACTGCCGTCGATGAGATATATTTCACTGGCCACTGACTGTCTCCTCTTAATGAAGCACTGCCACCTTGGATAATGGGGATAGGGAATAAAGGTGCCCGAACGGATTATCGATAATAACCACAAATGGGCGCGCTTTTCATGGTGCTTTTTTCCCGTCAATGAAAAAGGGAGAAGCCTGGCCTCTCCCTTTTCAGTTCCAGGTCCGCTGCCCGGAATCGCATGAACCTGTTTTCGAAAACGTTTGGCAAGGTTGGCACCTCAGGACATTATCCTGTCCACCGCCTCAATGGAAACGTGCCTTATTTGATCAAGCCGGCTTCCTTGAAGTACTTTACAGCACCATCATGCAGCGGTGCCGAAAGACCATCTTTTATCATCTCTTCTTTCTTGAGGTTTGCAAACGCCGGGTGCAGTAGTTTAAACTCGTCAAAATTATCAAATACGGACTTGGTCACCACATAGATGACAATCTCGGGAACCTTGGACGAGGTAACAAGTGTCGCGCCGACACCGAAGGTGACGGTGTCCCCGGGATTGCCGCGATACATACCGCCCGGAATAACGGCTTTACGATAATAATCGAATTCCTTGAGCAGGGCATCAATCTCAGGGCCTTGCACGTTTACGAGCACGGCGTCACAGGCGGCGGTGGCCTCCTGAATAGATCCGTTTGGGTGACCAACGGTATAGATGATAGCATCAACCTTATTATCGCAAAGAGCTTGAGACTGCTCAGCCGGCTTCAATTCAGCAGCAAGTTTGAAATCTTCCATGGTCCAGCCCATTCTGTCCATGACAACTTCCATTGTGGCACGCTGGCCGGATCCAGGATTACCGATATTTACCCGCTTACCCCGCAGATCCTGAAAATTTTTAATGCCGGAGTCGGCCCGGGCAACAACAGTGAAAGGCTCGGGGTACATCGAAAATATGGCGCGCAAATCTTCGTTCGGGCCTTTTGCCTGAAATTTTCCGGTACCGTGGTAGGCCTGGTACTGCATATCGGACTGGGCTATACCCATTTCAAGTTCACCCGAGGCTAAGGCATAGAGGTTATACACCGAACCTCCGGTACTCTCAATAGCAGCACGGATGCCGTGCTCTTTCTTGCCCTTATTGACAAGATGTGCAATTGCGCTTCCCGTCGGATAGTAAACGCCGGTGAAAGCACCAGTACCAATGGTAACAAAGGTTATGCTGTCAGCACTGACTGCAGCAATACTGGATGCCATAATCAGGCCCAATCCCAAGGCCGCTAGTAACGCTGCTTTCCTTTTCATTCTTTTACTCCCTCCTGCTGACTTTGCTGAACTCAAGTTCCGGGATTGTTAGTAAAACAACAGGAAAACACATCAGCTCTTCAGAATAATTACCTGTTAACGTAAAAAACCCTCCCCTTTCCGATTCATTGGTATTTAGCAAATGCTCAACAATATCAAGCGAAAAGGTTGAAATTGAGTAACCCGAACAGTTCACGAGTTGAGACCGAGCACTTGTGAAGGAGGCTTGTGGTTTATTCTACCGCGAGTAGGTACATCACAAAAAACGACGCAGGAAAGCGGGTGGTATCGGTTCGCCTCCGGTGAACATTTTCTATCACTGAAGGGACCGTGTACGGGGTGCAAAACGTACCCTGTATTATTTTTCAATTTTCGTATCTAAATATATTGATTTCAAATTATGAGAGATTCGATTTAAAAATGTTCATGAAATTTTCGGGCTGACCCAGAGTTCTTGCAGAAAGACCCTCCCCCTGATAAACGGGTATATTCAAGGTACCCTTTATTCTTTATCCAGATGTTTTTGTATTCTCTTGCGCAGGTGCTTCGAAATCTCTTTACCCCGATAGCTGATTATCGTTGCCGGGCAGCGCTGAAACATCCGTTCGGCCACCGAACCGGTAAAGAGACTGCGGATGTCCCTGTTCTTTATACCCATCACCA
>JAHEMX010000502.1 GCA_024643445.1 Desulfobulbaceae bacterium
AAATCCGGTCAATTTTTATACGGCTTTTTATGAATATCAGCGAAAAGCCGGCGATTTCATCCACTCGCCCAAACTCTGTCTCCCGGGCTCCGGATGGTTTATCGAAAAAAACGGGGTACGGAATCTGCCCTATCTTGAAAAAGGGCATAACGCTTCAGGGGGATTGAAGTTCAACGAGCTGGTCATGAACAAAAACGATGTGCGCCAACTGGCCTATTACTGGTACCAGGGTCGGGGACGCAATTTTACCAATGAATTCGCCGCAAAGTTTTACATGGTCTGGGACGGGGTGTGGCGCCGGCGGACCGACGGCGCCCTGGTTCGCCTGATCATGCCCTTGGGGCGCAACGAAAGCCTCCAGGACGCTCGGCGGACCCTGGATTCCTTTGCCGTGGAAGTGGCCCAGGAGCTTGAAAATTATTTGCCCTGATATTCTTTTTCTATGCACACGGTTCACGGTGCAAGGTTCACGGTTCACGGTACAAGGTGCACGGTTCAAGGGGCAAGGCAGAAGGTAGAAGGTTCACGGTACAAGGTACACGGTGCACGGTGCACGGGACAAGGGATACGGTACAAGGGATACGGTGCACGGTACAAGGGGCATGGTGCACGGGACAAGGGACAGGGTGCGCGGTGAACGGTAAAAAATTAAAGGCGGAAAGAAAGACGAAACAATGGGAAGATTCGAAGATCTTAGAGTTTGGCAGAGAGCAAAAGATTTAGCAGTTTTTATTTATAAATTAACTTCTCAAGGAAAGTTTAAAAAGGATTTTGGTCTAAGAGATCAGATACGGCGGGCAGCGGTAAGTGTGCCAAGCAACATTGCTGAGGGAGACGAGCTTGGCACTACCAAACAAGCAATCCGACATTTTTACATCGCCAAAGGATCCACCGCTGAAGTTTTGACACAAGCAGTGATATCTTTAGAAATAGAACATATAACAAAAGAAGCATATTTACATATTGTAGAAGAGTGCAAGGCTATATCAAGCATGTTGACAATGCTTATTAAGGCCCGTTCTGAGAAAGCATAAAACCCTAACCCTGAACCTTACACCCTGCACCTTGAACCGTTATTTATTATTCAACCATTCAACCATTCAACCAATCAACGATTTAACCAATCATCCATCATCAATCCTTAACCCCTTGAATCCTTTCAAAATCATCGAAAATTTGGGAGATGATTCTTAAATGGAAATCGTCCGTTACACCTATAAGCAGCTCTATTCGGTGTTCAATCACCCGGCATTGCGTCGAATCGGCCGTTGGATACTTCCCTTTCGGGTTTGGATCATCGTCTGCGTCCATGCCGGTCTGTTTATCATGAGCTATCTGTACAGCTTTTTCGTCTTCAACAATGGCGTGCTGGATGGCGATGCAAAAGAGTTGCTGGCGCTTACCATCGTACCCCTGACGCTGATTCGGATGGCGGTGTTTGCATACCATGACCTGTATCAGGGCCTGTGGCGGTACGTGAGCTTTGAAGACCTGCTGAACATCATCCGGGCGTCGATTATCAGCACGTTGATTTTTTCGGTTTTCGGGATCATATGGGAACCCCTTAGAATTCCCGACACCCTGTATATTCTGGATTTTACCTCCTGTGTATTTTTTGTGGGCGGCATCCGTTTTATCGTCAGAAACATTCGCGAAAACTTCGTTCAACAGCGGCCCGTTAAAGACTATAAACGTGTCGTTTTAATCGGTCCCATGGATAAAGTCCAACCCATGGTCAAGGAATTTGTGAGCAGTCCGAAAAGTCATTATCGTCCGGTGGCCATCGTCGATCCTGAAAAGGAAGATCACCTCTATCCGGTCCGGCTGAACGACATCCCGGTGTATACCTTCCAGGAAATCAAGGATCGACAAGGCCGGTTCGGCACACTGAAGGCCATGGTTTTTTGCTGGCCCAACGCCACCCGAAAAAAAATGGACGCCGTCATCGAAGACCTGAAGGAATTTCAGGTACCCTTTAAAACCTTATCACCGGTGGAAGACATTCTTTCCGGAAAAGTGAGCATCAACGATATCCGGGAAGTGGAGATCGATGATCTTCTCGAGCGCCCGCCGGTTCAGATAGAAATGGATAGAATCCGAGCGTATTTGAACGATAAAATTATCCTGGTCACCGGGGCCGGCGGATCTATCGGGTCGGAATTGTGCCGGCAGATTACCTATTTTAAGCCGAAACTACTGGTATTGATCGAGAGATCGGAAAACAGTCTGTATGATCTGAAGCTGGAATTTCGCAAAAAATTTCCCCAAGTTCCGTTAAAAGCCATTATTTCCAGCATCAACGACTACCCCGGATTGTCCATCCTTTTAAAGAAATTGAACGTCGATGTGGTCTTTCATGCCGCCGCCTATAAACATGTTCCCCTGATGGAAGAGGCGCCGGTGGAATCTTCATACAACAATATTATCGGCACGCACAATATCGTAAAAGCCTCATTGGAATCCGGCGTCAAACGCTTTGTGATGGTCTCTACCGACAAGGCGGTGAATCCCAGCAACATCATGGGGGCCACCAAACGGGTGGCTGAAATGGTGGTTCAAAGTTACAACCATTCGAACCGGACCCGTTTTATGACCGTACGATTCGGGAATGTTCTGGGAAGTGCCGGCAGCGTCATCCCTATCTTTAAAAAGCAGATTCAAGACGGCGGACCGATTACGGTGACGCATCAGGATGTCGAGCGTTTTTTCATGACCATCCCGGAATCGGTTCAACTGATCCTCCAGGCCGGGTGCATGGGCCGGGGGGGGGAGATCTTTGTGCTCGACATGGGTCAACCCATAAAGATTCTCGAACTGGCCAAAAAGCTGATCATGCTTTCCGGCAAACGGCCTTATGAGGACATCGACATCGAGTTTATCGGGATGCGGCCCGGCGAGAAGATGTATGAAGAACTTTTCAACACCGGAGAAGTCTACATCGATACCACCCATACGCAGATCAAGGTGGCCCGATCGGAAGATGTTGAGCGGGGCTTCGTGGAATCGCAGGTCGAAGAGATACAAACGCTGATATCCAGGCATGATGACGAAGGCCTGTGCTCAAAATTTAAGGAGATCGTGCCGGGGTATACGTGTGTGTCTAAAGAAAGGCAGAGGGCATAGAGACGAAGGGCGAGGGACAATGTGCACGGTGCACGGTACAAGGGGCGTAGGGCAGAGGGACAAGGTGCACGGTGCAAGGGACAAGGTGCAGGTTCACGGTACAAGGTGCACGGGACAAGGGACACGGTGCAA
>JAHEMX010000051.1 GCA_024643445.1 Desulfobulbaceae bacterium
GTCAGCGTACTCTTGCCGGCCCCGCTCTTCCCCGGCAGAAGTATGACGATGTCGCGACGACTGACCGCCCCGGCGTGAAGGGCCACCCCCCCGCCTGCATTGTTGAGCAGGTGGTAGATAGCCGCATCGAACAAAACCGCAGCACATCGTACACCCAGTCGCCCACGGAACAACAGGTCATCTCCGAAGGTGAGGGTATAGTCCTGCTGCTCAGCACACCGGGCCAGCACCAAAACCGGAACATCTTCTGCAATGGGCATGCTGCACGGTATATCAGCAAACAGGAGTGTTAAAAACTCGAAGGCTTCGCCACTGTCGTAGTGTATCGAGACGGTGGAGCCTGCAAATGAAAGAAGATATTCATCCATACAACAATATCCGTCAACAAACGAGGTTCACGCCGTTTATCCCAGAACGGCAATACCGGCAGATGTCAACTGTCTGATCACCGTTTTGACATCACTTTCTATCTGTCCGCCGCTATCCGGATATAATTCAGCCAGAAGTGTGATGATATCGGCAACCGATCGTTTCCCGTCGCATAATTCCCAAATCAGTCCCCCGGTATCGTTCAGATACAGAGATACCGCCCTGGTCGGGTGATAAACGATTATTTCATCCTCAAACCTTTCCAGCAGGTAGTCTTTTTCCAGCAGCACAGCCTTGCTACAGTCCATGGCTACCACGTCTCCATTAACAGGGATTAAGGGTCCTCGGTTTCAGCAGGCACACTGCTGAATGTTGCCTTTTAAGAGCGGGGCTATTTTCCTCTGCCCGGACATTCTTCAGGCAACCCTTTAAAGGGGGAAACTTAGTTGCATATGGTCCACGATTCAAGCAAAATTCGTATCAAGACCGGTAATTGAGCCAGAAACGTGGCTGGGTGACATGGCCTGCAGAAGATCAGACCGGTACAGCGCAACACGGTGGGGGAGTCAAAGACAGGAATGATGTATCTGCCGGGCAATTCCGATAGATGGCACACCACTCCAGCTCGGCACCGTGGGAGGGAGCCGCTTTTTGATAGTACCGGCTGCAACAAGGCCGCCGTTCTGACCAGGCCGGGAAAAGCAGGTGTCTTCCCGGGAAGCTATTCACAATCTCATCCGCCGCTGAGTTGATCAGCCACTGCGGTTAGCGTGCCGGGTCTGCCCTTGGGCTATGAAATCCCAGCCGCCCTCGTGCGGGTGCAAGGCGGCCTTGCGTCCTTCCAGATCCCTAAGAAGCCTTGCGCTGCTTCGCCCTCAGCCTTTCTACACGGGCCGTAGCGGCCTCACGAACAGCGGCGGCCGGGTCCTTCTCAGTCATCTGTTTCAGGAGATGAACATCCGCTGAATTTTCGACAAATCTCAAGCGAACATCCGGGTTCGAGTGCAGGTATCTTGGAACAAACAAATCTTTGAAGTTCATTGTTCCCTCCTCCTGTGCTGAAGTGAAAGATTCACATGGGAGCGGACTCTTTTTCAAGATATTTCTTGATCAGCCTGATTGCGACCTCTCCCATGCTCTGCCCATTCTTGGCGGTGCTGACTTTGAATTCTCTGTGCAGAGATTCTGGGATTCTCAGTGTCAACTGCTTGCATCTGTTGCTCTCGTTCATACAGGTAGTGCTCATCCGTTTGACTGTTCAGAGGAAACACTCTTCCCCACTGTTTATTCCTGCCTATGGAAGATACATTAAACATTATAGCTTGATGTCAAGGCATAAAGACATAAACACCCCGCGAAAAGAACGCAGCTAACGGTTGAGACACCCGATCCGTTCCCCCGTGGAGTTCCGCCGGCTATTCACTGTGCTGTCGAAAGGCTTTTATGGCCGCTATAAATCGAGGCCCATAGCGTTTGCACTTGCTCTCACCGACCCCGCTGATCTGCAGCATCTCCTGCAGGGACAAAGGTTGATGAACGGCAATATCGACCAGGGTCTTGTCGTGGAAGATGACAAAGGGGGGAACGCCGGCTGCATCGGAGAACTCCTTGCGGGTCTGGCGCAGTTTCTCGAATAGCTCCCGGTCATAGTCTGTTGCCCCGGAAGATTTCTTTTTGGCCTCTGAAGCGGCTTTCGATATTCTGATCCGCGGTTTCGCCATTTCAAGCGTCCTCTCCCCGCGCAACAGCGGCCAGGCCGCATCGGTCAATTGCAAGACGGAATAATTGCCGACATCCTGGCTCAGGCAGCCCTGCTGCACCAGGTGTCTGATGATACTGCCCCAGTATTCCTGATTTTCCGATGCACCGATGCCATGGGTCGAGAGCTGATCGTGGCCGAGCCTGACAATGCGTTGGTTGCGGGAACCACGCAATACGTCAATCACATGACCTGCCCCAAAGCGCTGACCTACCCGATACACGCAGGACAGCGCCTTACGGCTGTCCTCGGTTACATCAATCATATCAGGCGGTGCAATGCAGATATCACAATTTCCGCAATCCTCTTGCATCTGTTCGCCGAAATAACCAAGCAGGACACGTCGCCGGCAGCCGAGCGCCTCGGCAAAGCCCACCATCGCATTGAGTTTGTGCAGCTCGATCCGCTGCTGGTCCGGGTTGCGCGCTTTTTCGATAAGACCTCGGGCCACCTGTATGTCTCCAAAGCCGAACAGCAGCAGGGCCTCGGCGGGCAACCCGTCACGCCCCGCCCGACCCGTTTCCTGGTAGTAGCTCTCGATGTTCTTGGGAATATCGTAATGAACGACAAAACGGATATTTGATTTATCAATCCCCATGCCGAAGGCCACGGTCGCTACGATGATCTGGACGTTGTCGTGCAGAAAATCCTCCTGCACCCGTTTACGCTCACTATCGGAGAGACCGGCATGATAGGCGGCGGCAGCAATCCCGCACTCCGCGAGTTGTTCGGCAACCTTATCCACCCGTTTCCGACTCAGGCAATAGACGATGCCGGCCTGACGCTTGTGCTCCTGAAGAAAAGCTGAAAGCTGACGGAACGGTTTCTGCTTATCCATGACGCTGTAGCGAATGTTGGGGCGGTCAAAACCGGTGATAAAATGCGCGGCATTTCTGAGCTGCAGCCGTTCGAGGATATCGCCTCTGGTATGCGGCTCTGCCGTGGCGGTCAGTGCAATCAGCGGAATTCCGGGAAAATGCTTTCTGAGTGACCCAAGCTTTCGATATTCCGGCCGGAAATCGTGTCCCCATTGCGAGATGCAATGGGCTTCATCAATGGCGAAAAGGGCGATGGGAATCGTGCCCAGCCGGGCCAGAAATTCGTCGCTCATGAGCCTCTCCGGAGCGATGTAGAGCAGGTCCAGAGCCCCGTCATGCAGCCGGGCCAGAACCTGCCTGGCCTCTGCCGACTTCAGGGACGAGTTATAAAAGGCCGCACGCACGCCGCAGGAAACAAGAGCATCCACCTGGTCTTTCATCAACGAGATCAACGGCGAGATGACGATTGCCACTCCCGGCCGATGCAGAGCAGGGATCTGGTAACAAAGCGACTTGCCGCCGCCGGTCGGCATCAGCACAAAGCTGTCGTCACCCTGAATCAGGGTGTCAATAATATCCTGCTGACAGCTTCTGAACGAATCGTAACCAAAAACACGCTTCAGGGTTTCATGAGTGGTTTCATGCATGAATGGTGCTTATCCCAATCTTTCACAGGGTTCATCAGGCTTCCGGGCTCCGGGCCCGGGGCAGTTCCGGCAGGATGGCTGCTTTAAACCAGCCTTTTCCTTTTATTCCAAGACCTTTCGCCGCTATAAAACAATGATGCTGACGGCAGGTATACCACGAAACCCGCCCCATCGTCAGTAGAAAGGCGGAACTGCCTTTTTTGTCGCCGGTAAAGAGCTGAAAAGAGGCGGGCAAACGACGCGATCAGGATAACACCGACCACGTTGCGCACCCAGGTCCACCACAAGCAAGCCGGCCTGGTCTGCTGCAGAAAAAAGAGTGAAGCCGGACCTGATACTAACGGACCGGCTTCATGGACAGTTGAGCCTAGCCCGGTAAACGCTGTAAGGCCTCAATTCTCTCTTCGATTGGCGGATGACTGCGAAACAGGGCGGCCAGGCCGCCTTCGCGCGGTCTGATGCCAAAGGCCGCCAGTTGATCCGGCAGCTTGGAAGGTTCATGATGCGCCTGCAGGCGGCGCAGCGCCTCTATCATCTTCTGCTTCCCGGCCAGGTATGCGGCACCGCTGTCTGCCCGAAACTCCCGCTTCCGGGAAAACGCCATCACTATCATGGAGGCAAAAAATCCGAGAACCAGCTCAAGCACGATGGTTACGCCCATATAACCCAGAAAGCCAAGACCGCCGCCGTCCCTGTCCTGCCTGAGAGCGTTGTTGATTAAACTGGCGACCAAACGCGACAGAAAAATGACAAAGGTATTGACAACACCCTGTATCAGGGCCAGCGTCACCATGTCGCCGCAGGCCACATGACTGATTTCGTGGGCCAGAACGGCCTCGACCTCATCCCTGTTCATATTCTTCAGCAATCCGGTGCTGACCGCAACAAGTGCATCATCCCGTTTCATACCGGTGGCAAAGGCGTTCATATCCGCTGCCTCGTAGACGGCCACTTCCGGCATACCAATCTCTGCCGCCGCCGCCTGCCGGCGCACCGTGTCAAGCAGCCATTGCTCCGAGGCATTGGCCGGCTGATCAATAACCCTGGCCCTCGTTGCCTTCTTGGCCATCCACTTGGACATGGCCAGGGAGATAAACGAGCCGCCCATGCCGAAAAGGGCGGCAAAGACAAGCAGCCCTGACGTAGATCGAGAGTCAATGCCGAGCAGGCTCATGACAATGCCAAGCAGAACAAGAATCGCCAGGTTTGTAGCTAAGTAAAGAATAATACGCATGATAACCTCCAATAAATAAGTATCGATGCGCTCAGAATAATCACTGATGCGAACTTTTCCACAACGATTGCAGGATTGTAATAGAACGGGTTCCCGGCCAACCACATAGTTCCTCGGCCAGAAGGTTGGCAGACCAGTTTGAGCCGAGCGAGAAGCTCGGGATCATAAAGAAAAAAGTTCTTGTTTTTCTTGACAAGATTTGAGAAACGTGTTTTTCAGTATTACATATTTTTTTTTTGTGTTACTGATGACAAGTACGAGTTTACCTTTACCCCTTTATTCTGGTTCCAGGGTAATACGATTTTTAAAATCATCATCTCCGGTCTTATGCATATCTCCGAAGGAATCTTATCGGCGCCGGTCCTTGTCGGCGGCGGCGCTCTGACCGCCGCAGGAACCTTCATCGGCCTGAAAAAAATCGACTATGATCATATCATGACCGTTGCCATTCTGACAGCAACCTTTTTCGTCGCCTCACTTATTCATGTTCCTATCGGCCCGAGCAGCATCCATCTCGTGTTAAACGGTCTTCTCGGTATCATCCTGGGCTGGGCATGTTTTCCCGCCATCCTGACGGCACTGCTGCTCCAGGCCATTTTCTTCCAGTATGGCGGCATACTGGTTCTTGGCGCCAACACCTTCATCATGGCGGCTCCGGCCGTGTGCTGTCACTACCTTGTGCGACCTCGGCTTAAAGATCGAAAATTTCGTGCAATTGCCAGTTTTATCGGGGGCTTTGGCGCCATATTGCTGTCGGCGCTGTGCATGGCTCTTGCCCTGTTCGCCTCAGATCTCGGTTTTTTAAGGACCGCTCAGGTTAGTGTTGTTGCCAACCTGCCCATCATGGTCATCGAAGGCTTTATCTCCATGTTCACCGTCTCCTTTCTCTACCGGGTACATCCTGACATCTTTGAGGAAACAAGAAGATGAAACAGATCCTTTTTTTTCTCTTTACCGTGATGCTCGCCTTGGCGCTGCCGTCCGCCGTCTTTTCCCACAAGGTTACCGTCTTCGCCTATGCAGAAGGTGATACGATCATGGGGGAAGCCCAGTTCAGTGGCGGCAGGCCGGCAAAAGAGGCGAAAATAACCGTCGAGAACGCAGCTGACGGCACCAGCTATCTGACAACCGTGACCGACGAGCAGGGATTGTTCTCTTTTCCGGTCCCGGCTGAAGCGAAACGGGCACAGGCCGAACTGCGCATTGTTCTTCTTGCCGGAGAAGCGCATCGTAACGACTACCTGCTCACGGCGAGCGAGTACCTTCCCAAAAGCAGCGCAAGACAGCCCGTGACCGAGAACGGCACTGCCGAAAGCCCTATCATCTCAACCAAGGGCGCTCCCCTCGATGCTGCCCAAGAGCGTTTCATCAGGCAGCTCGTCAGGGATACGGTAGCAGCGGAGATGGCTCCGATCAAACAGAGACTTCGTGCCCAGGCGACTCAGGGACCGACCCTGCGCGATATACTCGGAGGAATCGGTGTTATCTTCGGCGTCGCCGGCCTTATCGCCTATTACCAATCAAGAAGGAGGAGGAATTCCTGATGAGAATCCTGTTTATCGTTCTCCTGGCTGCCGTTTTACTCCTGGGCCGGGTTCCCGCTTCGACCGCACACTTCGGCATGGTTATCCCTTCGCAGCCGATCATCACCCCTGATAAAAAATCAGTCGACCTCACCCTCTCCTTTTCCCATCCATTTGAAAACGTCGGCATGGACCTGACCATCCCTGCCGCCTTTTACGTGCTTTCCAAGGGACAGAAGACGGACCTGGTCGGCGCTCTGCAGCATACCACGGTTATGGAACATGTCGGCTGGCAGGCCCATTACCCGGTCAGGCGGCCTGGCGTCTATCAATTTGTCATGGAGCCCAAACCCTATTGGGAACCGGCGGAAGATCTCTTCATCATTCACTACACCAAACTCATCGTCCCCGCCTTCGGCTATGATGTCGGCTGGGATGATCCGGTCGGGCTGCCCATTGAAATCGTGCCCTTGCTCAGGCCGTTTGGCAACTATGCGGGCAACAGTTTTTCCGGCCGGGTGGTGGCGCACGGGGCCCCGCTTGCCAATACCGAAGTCGAGGTAGAATTTTATAATAGAGACGCAAAGATACAAGCGCCGAGTGATTACCACGTAACCCAGGTTGTAAAGACAGATTCTCAGGGCGTTTTTTCTTTCACTTGTCCCGTAGCCGGATGGTGGGGGTTTGCTGCGCTGAGCGAAGCGGACTATACCATGAAAACCACCCAGGGCGAAGACAAGCCGGTGGAGTTGGGCGCTGTATTGTGGCTCTACCTGGATGAGCTGGCCGGCAGATGAGATTTGAACAATTCAGCCAGGGCTCATCATTTCTGCACCGCCTTGATACCAGGGTGAAACTGATCAGCACCTTTTTTCTGAGCCTTGTCCTGGCTCTCTGCCAGAGCGACCTGACGGCCCTTGCGGGCCTTGTCATCGGTATCCTGCTGATCACCGCGGCCAGGCTGGAAATGAGGCAGGTATGCTATCGGCTTCTCATGGTAAACGCCTTTGTCGGATTTCTCTGGATAACCCTGCCTCTGAGCTACCCCGGTGATAGGGTATTTGCTGTGGGCGTGCTGAGCATAAGCAGCCAGGGAGTCGCTCTGGCCACCCTTATCACGATGAAAACCAACGCGATCATCCTCATTATCACCGCCCTTCTCGCCACATCCGGCACCGCGGATCTGGGGCATGGTCTTGAACGGCTCGGGATGCCGAGGAAACTGTGCCTTCTTCTGCTCTTTTCCTATCGTTATATCTTCGTGATACACCAGGAGTACCAGCGCCTTGCCCGTGCCGCCAGACTCCGCTGTTTCAGGCCGGGCACCAATCTGCATACCTACCGGACCTATGGCTATCTCTTCGGCATGACCCTGGTGAAGAGCTGTCACCGTGCCGACCGCGTCAGGCAGGCCATGATGCTGCGCGGATTTAAGGGTCGCTTTTTAACACTGAACGACTCAATCCCGGTCAGAAATGACCTGCTCTTTCTCGGCGCAGCAGTTGCCGGCGCATTCTGCCTTTTAGCCCTTGAACTAGGTACCCGGTAAGTAATTATGACCAACGCTCCACTGATCCTCCTGCAGGATATATCGCACCGTTATGCCGATGCTGAAAATCTCATACTGAACAAGGTACATATCTCACTTTCCGAGCATCAGCGGGTCGGCCTTATCGGTCCGAACGGCTGCGGGAAAACCACGCTGTTTCACCTCATCATGGGACTGCTGAAACCGCTGTCCGGAACAGTTCGCTATAAAGGAAAGGTCCTGGCGGGCGACAAGGATTTCGGAGAACTTCGCGAAGAGGTCGGTTTGCTTTTCCAGGATGCCGATGATCAGCTCTTCTCTCCGACGGTGCTTGAAGACGTGGCATTTGGACCGCTCAACAAAGGGGCTGCGCCTGCTGAAGCCAGGGATATTGCGCAACAGACACTGAAAGATCTGGGTTTGAGCCATCTGGAACGGCGCATCACCCACCACCTCTCCGGCGGTGAAAAAAAACTTGTGGCCCTTGCCACCATCCTGGCCATGCATCCCCGGGTGCTCCTGCTTGATGAGCCGACCAACAATCTTGACCAGCAAACCCAGTCCAGGCTGATCGGCATCATCAACGGTCTCGATCTCGCCTTTATGATTATTTCACATGACTACGATTTTCTCGTGGCAACCTGTGAGGATCTCTACCTCCTGGACAAGGGGCATGTAACATCCGGCCATACCTCTCATCTGCACACCCACCATCACGCCCATCCGCACGGCGCGCACCCGCATAAGCACGGGGACGCCTAGCCCGGACATTCCATGAGCAGGTCCTTCCTGTTCATTCAGGGACCGTTGCGGCTGGAGCTGCGTTTGGTCATGAACGAACTCAGGGAATGAGGATTGTACTGCCGCTGGTCTTCCTCGCCTCCAGATCCGTTTGCGCCTGCGCGGCATCTTTCAGCGGGTATTCCTGCAGCACCTTTGTCCGCACAGCACCTGATACGACCACCTCAAACAGGTCCCGGGCATGGTCCAGGAGGTCCTCCCGCCTCTGTGTATAATGCATCAGGCTCGGCCTGGTAAGGAAAAGTGAGCCCTTTGCCGTGAGGACGCTGACGTCAAAGGGACCAACCGCACCTGATGATTGGCCGAAGGAGACCATCGTGCCCATGGGACGGAGACAATCGAGTGATTTCATGAAGGTTGTTTTACCGACGGAATCGTAAACCACATCGACTCCCCTGCCCCCGGTAATATCCCGCACCACTGAAACAAAATCCTCGGTCTGGTAGAGAATAGGGTGCGTGCAGCCGTTCGCCTTCGCCCGTTCCGCCTTTTCAGCACTGCCCACCGTTCCAATAACGACGGCACCGAGATGGCTGGCCCACTGGCACATCAGGGAGCCGACGCCGCCGGAGGCGGCGTGAACCAGGATAGTGCTCCCCGGTTGCACCTCGTAACAGCCCCTGATCAGGTATCGTACGGTCATACCCTGCAGCATGATGCCGGCACCATCTTTTGCTGAGATCTCTTCCGGCAGTTTGACCAGCCGATGAGCAGGCAGGCAACGTGCTTCGGCGTACGCACCCAGTGGGAGCCCGGCATAGGCTACCCGGTCCCCTTGCCTGAATTCATGGACCCCCTCACCTAATGCGTCCACGATACCGGCCCCTTCAAGGCCAGGTATCACCGGAAAAGAAGGCAGCGGGTAGAGCCCCGTGCGATGGTAGACATCAATGAAATTAAGCCCTATCGCCTCATGTATAATCCGAACCTCACCAGGACCGGGCATTCCCGGGTCGTATTCCTCCCAGGAAAGGACTTCCGGTCCGCCGGTGTGGTGCATTTTGATAGCGTGTAACATCTTGCTTCCTCCTCTTCTCTATGGAATAGTTTGCCGCCGGAAACGGGACATAAGAATCCGCAGGAAAAACAATAGTCACGGGATCAAATTTTGCCCAAGCAAATTATTTTTTTACTGGAATGATTCACCCGGATAGAATGGCCGGCATCAGTTCCTCCGAGATTCTATCGAAGCAATGGTGACGGAAGAAGTCATCTGATCGTAAAAAGTTTCCAAGAATTTTATTTTTTAGTGACTCCTGAAAGGCAGTTCATGAAAAAACTGGCGATATCTTCTCTGTTGATTCTGACGGGTATTCTTTTGACAGGATATGCGGTTCTGGTACCGATGCTTCAACTCATCGGCACCAGAACGACAGGAGTTGTCACCGATGTTCGCCGCCAGGGCGGGGAACCAAATGAAATGACACGCAATCTTTATAATTACGGCGCCGGCTTTTATTTTGTGCTTGCCGACGGCAGGAAGTTTGAAAGCAGCTGTACCGTCGTTGGTACTTCCTTCAATTCGGGCATCCCCAGAGGACCGACTCCAGTTCTCTATCTCAAGATTTTCCCACAATTTAATGTCCTGGAAAAAACCACCACATTCTCGGTCGGCAACCTCATCCTGTTTGGTACCGGTCTGTTTCTGATCTCACTTCCCCTTAAAAAAGGCAGGAAGAGAAAACGGGACCGTTAAGCGGATGGCCTGCCTACCTGCGCTGCAATCCTCTCCATAGGCATAGCGACCGGAGCCGGTGGCCCATGCAAAAGATTTTATCGAATTTTAAAAGGCATTCCCGGGTGTTCAACGCTCATGTCACTGTAAGATATTCCCCCGCATCAACGGCCGCTATTCGGTCCGCAATGCTTCGACAGGATCGAGATTGGCCGCGCGGCTGGCCGGCAGCACCCCGGCAAGCAGGCCGATGACCGCTGCAAGAATTTCTGCATACAGTGCATACTGCCAGGGGGTATGGGTCGGCAAAGCCGGAACGAAGGCACCGAGCAGCCAGGCGCCCCCTGCCCCGACTAGTAATCCGGCCAGACCGCCCAGACCGGCAAGAACGACTGATTCACCCAGGAAAAGAAACAGAATCTGCCTGCGGTCGGCGCCAAGAGCTCTGAGCAGCCCAATCTCAGGAATACGCTCATTCACCGCGATGGTCATGATGGTGATAATTCCTACGCCGCCCACAAGCAGCGAGATCGCACCCAGGCCGCCGACGGCGAGGGTCAGGATATCCAGGACCGAACCGAGAACCTTCAGCATCTGGTCCTGGGTGGTAATCGTGAAGTCCTCGTGGCCGTGCCGGCTGATCAACAGCTTTTTCAATTGCTCGGCGATTGTCTTTGACTGCAAACCTTCCCGATAGAGCACATCTATTTCCATCAGGCTTTCCAGATTGAACAGACTCATCGCCTGACTGGTTGGAATATATACGGCATCATCAAGGTCAAAGCCAAGCATCTGTCCTTTTGACTCCATGACGCCAATGACCCGGAATCGCTCGCTACCGATCCTGACAAGTCGGCCCAGCGGACTGCTGCTGCCGAACAGCTCGTGATTCACTTTACTCCCGAGAACGACAAAGGAACGCGCTGTCTGGCTGTCATCATTGGGCAGGAATCGGCCAATGGCAACGTTCATCTGCCATACTTTGGCACCGGAAGGTCCCACCCCCAGAATGTTGGTGCGCCGGCTCCGCTTCTCATATTTCACGGCGGCATTTCCCTGGATTACCGAAACGGTGTCGATAACCCCCGGAATATGTCTGAGCGCCTCCTCGTCAGCCATTGTCAGCGGCCGAACCGTGTTGATAAGCGCCCCGGATATCCCGGCGGTGGTGGTACGACCGGGGTTGATGCCGATCAGGTTGGTGCCGAACTGGGTAAACTCGGCCAGGGTGAAGCGATGAACACCTTCACCGATAGATGTGAGCAGAACGACGGCGGCGATACCGACGGCAATGCCAAGCAGCGTCAGAAAGCTGCGCAGCCGCTGGTCAAGCAGGGAACTAAGAGAAATCCTGACAATGTCTCTGAACAGCATCGCGGATCACCGTCTGGAAAGGGCTAGAACCGGGTCGAGCAAAGCGGCCTGCCGAGCCGGTAAAACACCAAAAACGAGTCCGGTAATAAAGGCAACACCGACCGCTGCAGCAAGCGACCAGGTCGGCGCGGCAATGGGGAACTGCGGAAAAATTCTGGACAGCACTTCATTAGCAAGCACTGCCAGGACAAGGCCGAGATTTGCGCCGATCAGGGAAAGGATTGCCGATTCTGCAAGGAATAAGGATATGATTTGCCCCTTCGGCGTGCCGATGGCCTTGAGCAGTCCTACTTCTGCTTTGCGCTGAGAGACCGCGATCAGCATGACATTCATGATTAAGATACCGGCGACCGCCAGGCTGATGGCTGCAATCCCCGCCACCGTCAGCGTCAGGACTGCGAAAATACGGTCAAAGGTTGCCAGTACCGCATCCTGGCTGATA
>JAHEMX010000503.1 GCA_024643445.1 Desulfobulbaceae bacterium
CCAGCGAACCGGACAACGCCGCCGCGCACTTTGAGAAAATCCGGGAAGAAGAGGAGGCCTTCACCACCATTGATCGCGGGACTTCACTGGTGCCATTGTCATCAATTGTCGGCAGTGTCGGGCGTTACCATGATTTCGATGCCCAATTCAAGCCGCGGGGATATGACAGTGACGAGCGCTTGAAAAGCATCACAAACGAGATGAGGAAGGGGCGATCGTTTCCTCCCATATCGCTTTATCAGATCAAGGACAACTATTACATCCTGGACGGGCACCATCGCTTTGCGGCCGCCAAGGAACTGGGTCATGAGGAGATCAGGGCCTGTATTCTGGAACTTCTGCCTTCAAAAGATACCCTGGAAAACCGGCTCTATATCGAGCGGACCGAATTCCGCGACCGGTACGGTCTGCCCGAGTCAATCAAATTAACCGTGTTCGGGCAGTTCAAGCACCTTGAAGAGCAGATCGAAGAGCATCTCACCTACCTGGCGAAAAAAGAGGGACGGGCAATCACCCCCTCCGAGGCGGCGGTCGACTGGCACAAGACCATCTATCTGCCGCTCAGAAAGCTGATTGAAAAGAGTGGTCTTGCCGAATCGTTCGAGGAGCGTACGGTAGATGATCTCTATCTGTACATTTCCCACCACCAGTGGACCATGGGGAAATCACGGCAGTATGGCATCGGCATTGACAAGTTGATTCCGAAAAACATGGAGGATTTCAGGACAATGATGGCAAAGCATTCTGATAAGGAATATCCGGAAATGCGGAGGGAGATCAATGCCTTTATTCTGATGAATGTGGAAGGACGGCATGAGGAGAAAATCATGGATAAGCTCTGGGAGCTGGAAGAGGTCCAGGAAATACATTCCGTGCACGGTTCCTTCGACATCATTATCAGGATCAGGCTGATGCGTGACCTGCTTTCCTCGGATGCCGAGTTGATCTCGCATTTCACCCAGTCCACCATACGACAATGGAACGGTATCATCAGCACCCAGACCTTGTTGCCCGGTGTCTCGCGGGTGAAAAACAGATGATGTTCTGCAGGTTCCGCTTAGTGGTGAAGAAGGAGAACCGGGACGGGCAATCCCGTCCCGGTTTGAGACCAGTCTGCTCGCTGAATATTTCACGAGTTGAGACGGCCAGCGAGTCGAAAAGACTTGGGGGAGGCTATAGAGATACTATGCCTCCCCCAAAAGCGACGAGGGATCGCAGGCCGTATTGACTCGTCCGAAGGGTGAAATGGTTGGTCTCTCAATAGTGAGTTGAAAAGAATCAACGGTCGCCTTAACAGTTACTCACTAACACCAGCCAACAGTTTGATATTACTTTTTTTCCTGGTGTATCCCATGAAATATTCAGGCTAGTCCGCCAGGGTGAACACGCCGTTTTTCACCTGCACCATCACCATCGAGTCGACACCGAGGCCGTTATGGTCCTCGGGCGTGATATTGTAGATGCCGGAAATACCCACATAGCCTTTGGTATTTTCAATCTCCTGGCGCAAGGCAGCCTTGTCGGTGCCCACCTTTTTGATCGCGTCAGCGACTATCATAATTGCATCCCAGGCATAGCCTGAATGGGTGTTGATCGGAAACTGCTTGTCGTAGCCTTTTTCCTTGTAAAGTTTGACGAATTCCTGGATCACCGGTTTCTGCGGATCATTGTCAGACAGTTCGTCAACGACCATCAGCTTGGTTGCCGGCATCCGGTCGCCTTCGCTTGCCTTGCCTGCCAGCTCGATATACTTGGGATCAGGAAGGCCATGACACTGGAACAGGGGCAGATCGATACCGAGCTGGACCTTGTTCTTGGCGATAATCGAGCCGGCCGGTCCGATGGTCCAGGCGACGAGCGCCTGGGGATTGGCATTTTTAACCTTGGTGAGCTGGGCGGTCACGTCAGTATCCCTGGTGCCGAATGACTCGCGGGCGACGATCTCAATGCCGTACTGGGGTGCCAGTTTGTCCATCCAGTTGGCCCCGTCCTTGCCGAAACCATCCGCTGCGGAGAGCAGTGCAACCTTGGTCAACCCCTTTTCCTTGAGGTAAATAAACAACCGCTCAACAGCGACACTTGAGCGCTGGGGAGATTTGAATACCCATTTGAAGGGACCGAATTTTCCTCCCATGATGACAGGATCACCGCCGACTGTCATGAATATCGGGGTCTCACCTTCGTCGACGATCTTTTTCACATTCATACCGGTATCGGTAAGCGTCGGTCCGATGATGGCCACAACACCGTCCTTGTGGATGAATTTCTTGGCGATCGAGGCGGTTTTGGCCGGGTCTGCTTCCGTATCGCCAACAATGAGTTCAATCTTCTTGCCGTTGATGCCGCCTTCAGCGTTGATTTTTTCAACGATCATCTCGGCCACCAGCTTGGTCGGTGTGCCAATGAAGGCCGCACGTCCTGAAAGATCAAAAAAGGCGCCCAGCTTGATGGTCTCCTCCGCAGAGACCGATGAAGCGCAGAGCATCAGACAGATCAGTACTGCAAACAGTTTTTTCATCTTCGCCACTCCTTTCGTTTTGGGTTCAAACCACAGGCTGCTACCTCCTTGGTATCAGACAATCTCATCCTCTATTCTCGTATCGAACACCCGCTGGCTTTTTCGCTCAGAACGGGGCAGTTCCCCATAATTGACAAGCGCAATGGTTACCGAAACCAGCAACAGTTTTTTTACCTGGTGTGAAACTTCATGGATCAACTCAGAATCCCGGTTCGACGCCACGCCCTCGGCCCGCTCAATGACCAGTTGCAGGTGATCGCGACCCCGTTCGTCGCGGCTCAGGTGAATCTGGTATTCGGAGCCCAGACCGGGGATTTCCGAGAGGACACTGTCGATACTGCTCGGATAGATGTTGACACCCCGAAACTTGATAGTGTCATCGGAGCGGCCCCTGATTCTCGAGTGACGCGGAAGGATGCTGCCGCAAGTGCAGGGGCCGGGAATAATGCGGGTAATGTCGCGGGTACGATAACGGATAAGCGGAGCACCTTCCTTCGCCAGGGTGGTTACCACCATTTCGCCCCATTCTCCGTCGGGCAGGGGCGCAAGACTGTCGGGATCAAGGATTTCCAGGAGGTAATAATCGCTCCAGTAATGAATGCAGTCGTGCTCACTGCATTCAATCCCTGTTCCCGGACCGTACAGTTCGGTGAGGCCGGTGATATCAAATAATTCAGCGCCGCCAAAGAGCTCGGAAATCTTTTTACGCATG
>JAHEMX010000504.1 GCA_024643445.1 Desulfobulbaceae bacterium
GAATCCTGCGCGTCAAAAAGGCTTTGGCTCGGGCCGGACATTCCCCGATGACGCCTGCCGATCGAGGCTGGAAAAGCCAGTGAGATATATTGGTCATGATTCTCATAGCGTAGGCAGAAGGATGATCCTTTATGCCTATTGCCAGTCCCGCTTGACCCTGCGGAGAAAAATTCTGGAAAAAACGGTAAAATAAAGATAGGCTGTCGTGGAATGGAGATTCGAGAAGATGACTTTCGTGAAAAGTTATGCTGAGTTAACAGAGCAACCTTTTATTATCTTACCTAAAGCCTGGTTTTAGAATGAATGACCTGACCATTGTCATACCGGCCTATAATGAAGAACAGGCGCTCACTTCCTTTCTGCCGGAACTTGTCGATTATTGCCGAAACAAGGGATGCCGGCTCATCATAGTCAACGACGGCTCCGGCGATAATACCCGTGAACTGTTAGCGCAGTGCGATGAACCGTCTTTTTTCACGCCTATTCATCACAAGGTCAACCGTGGTTACGGCGGGGCTATCAAGACTGGTATCGGCGCCGCACAAACACCTTTTGTCATAACGATTGACGCCGATGGCCAGCACCGGCTCGAGGATGTTACCGCATTGTACGCGGCGATGATTGATAATGATGCCGACATGGTGGTTGGCGGGAGACAAAAACATCAGGAAAATCTGTTCAGAAAGATCGGTAAAATGCTGATCCGTTTTATTGCCAAACGTCTCATGGCCATCCATATCCACGACCTCAACTCGGGTATGAAGATCTACCACACCAGTCTGGTCCGCCAGTATATGCAGTTCTGTCCTGATAACATGGCCTTCAGCGACATTATCAGTCTGGTCTTTATCTACCAGCGTCATCTGGTCCTTGAGCACCCCATTACGGTCACCCCACGTACAACCGGCAAATCAACCATCAGCATGAAGACGGCTTTTGATACCATTATGGAAATCCTGCACATCGTGATAATGTTCAACCCGATGCGTGTTTTTCTGCCGCCGGCAATCTTTTTCTTTCTGTTCAGCGCCGTATGGGGGATGCCCATTCTCCTCCGGGGGGAAGGTGTCTCCGTCGGCACAGAACTTCTTTTTGTTACCGGATTGATCTGCTTTTTCCTCGGACTGATCGCAGAACAGCTTGCTCTCATCAGAAAAAGCCTGGGACTTACGCTCAGGAAGAACCAGCCTCCAGAGCGTTGACGTATGCACCGTATGATTGGAAGGGAAAGGTCCGGTGCAGGATATCGAGCCTCTCCAACACCTTGGCCCGACCGATATACATCAGCAGATTCAGATGTTTCTTCTCGCCGAGATCCGGGTGCATGAATCGTTCCTGGGCGGTATCGATATCATAGGGATGGAAATAGGTCCCAACCGGCTGCTTTCTCCCGATCTTCCGCCCGATTGCCCATCTGGTAAGCAAAAAAGGTAAAACGCGGAAATACACTCCTCCGGCGATGGGTACTGCCAGACCGGGCACCTCGTGCAGCGTGATCGGCAGCTCCCACAACCGTGTGCCCACTTTTCGTGCATCCTCTCCGAAGGCGGGCCAGCCGTAAAGGGGATTTTTTGCCGGCAAAACCGAACTGGAATAGGTGAGGCCGAGATCCGCCAGGACTTCGTGAGCCCAGGCCGTTTGCTTCGTCAGGGAAAATGTTGGCGCCCGGAAACCGCAGATGTCCTTGCCACCGACCTCCTTCAGCGCAGCCAGGTTCGCTTCAATATCGAATCGAAATTCCTGCGGCGAGAGTTTATCAAGCTGCACATGCATATCACCATGACAAGCAAGTTCATGACCTGCCTCAATAATTTCGCCGATCAGTCCGGGATACCTCCGGGCGACTCTGCCGACCACAAAGAACGTGGCTGTGACCCCCCATTGCTTGAACTGCTTCAGATAAACTCTGGTATTGTCTACCACCCCCTCGCGATAATGATAGCCATCCTTGACCCAGTCCCTGACATCTTCAAGGTCAACACTGAGAAGAACTGAACTCACTGGTATTCCTCCCGCCGCATGGTCACCACTCAGTTATTGGAGGCTCTGCAACACCGGTGTCGCGGGGGGCTATCCTGGTCAGTACATCGAGTATGACCGTAACGATGAAAAGCAGGACCATCGGATAGGCGGCATGCATGGCCCGGCCGATTTCGGAATAGGAAGTGATGGCCACCAGCGTGAGAATGAAGGCGATGGCGAGGATGCCGGACAAAGCGGCAGCGCTTGTCACGGTAAGAAGCCGGAGTTCCCTGCGTATGATGCTCCTGCCGCCGATAATCACAAAGATTGCGAAGGCCAGGAGAAACAGGGGTGGGATCATTATCCGGTAGGCAGTACCTATCCCGGTGAGGATCCTGGACTTTTCCTTGTTCAGATGACTGTCGTAGTCCGGTTCGTCCGGCCGCATGACCTGCGGTTTCGGTGACAAAACCCTCTCACGGGTGACGATTTCGAAGCGTTGCAATATTTCCCAGGGTGCCGTGCTCTTGAAGCCGTCGGTATCGGCCGTTGCGTCGCTGAAGCTGACAATTTTTTTGATCACGGAAAAATAGGTGGGCAAGAGCATGGCATTGAATTCCCGGTGCCAGGTTGGAACCAGTGAGGTAAATCGTGGACTGCACTCAAGTTTGCCCTCTGCACAGGCCTGATCAATCTCATCACCCATCTTTTGATAGAACGCCAGGGTCCGGGGACCATCCTGGTGATACCCCGCCGCGGCGGCGGAATCACGGAAGACCCAGATAAAAAATGCCGCAGGCAGATCATCACTGCCGGCCATTCTCTGCCATTCCTGGCCAAGAGGTCCATCAAGAAAGGGCTGCAGCTCCCGAAACGTCGGACTCACCGCATAAGCCTTTTCCCGAACATCCCTGACAACCGGGAAGTACTGGAGCCACTTATCCGAATTGATTCGCAGCAGGCCGCCATAAGCAGCCTTGAATTCAGGTGTTTCCAGTTCAATGGCGGCAGGTATCCCGTAATACTTCTGGTTTAAACGCTGCAGGGTCAGGTTTGCCCCCCAAAGCATCATCAGCGGCAGCAGGTAGAGCCCGGCCAGCAGAAGTGCCCTAGAGCGGGGCAGCCGCCTGAGATGGTAGAAGGCAAAAGCCAGCAGCAGCACTAGTGAAGGCGCAATCCAGATCGATTCCTCCCGGGTGTTCCAGAATGCAGCCAGGAACAGTCCGGCACCGACAGACCATAGCCCGGCATTTTTAATGGATT
>JAHEMX010000505.1 GCA_024643445.1 Desulfobulbaceae bacterium
ACATGCAGCAGTATATCCTGTAAAACACTCTGTACGTCCTCGCTCATGTCGCTGATATCATCACGATTTCCGGCGATTATAACAAGATTGGCGATTTGCTGGAGCTCCGGTGATTCGCCGTAGGCGGAAATGAGCTTTAAAATATTCTTGCGGGGATCGGGGCGTGAGATCGCAAGGATAAAAGGTTTCGCAGGTTCTTTCAGGAAACGAAACAGTTCAGCCGCGATGGCGCTGCTCCCCTCGTCTCCCCGGGGCGGGTAAAACTGTTCGAGATCAGTGCCGGGAGGAATAACGCGCATGCGCCCGGGCTGGTAATGGTCATAAGCAGCATATTGCTCCCGGACTTCCTGCTCGGTACTGGCAATCACCAATTGGGCAACCCCCAGCGTTGTCTCTTCAGCCTCGATGCGGGTGGTCATATTGTAACGATCCTCGATAACTTCCCTCTTGTATCCGGCGCCAAGAAGCCTGCGCCGCTTACTGCGGCCAAGGGAGTGGCCGGTAAAGACGAGCGGGATGCCAAGCAGATGGGAGAGGCGGGTGCCGACATAGCCGGCGTCGGCATAGTGGCTGTGGATGATGGCCGGCACAGTGGGCTGTAGTTTAAGGTACTCGAGAACCGAGTCGGCAAAATTGTCAAGGCTGTCCCAGAGCTGTTCCTTGGGGATATACGACTCACCCCCGCACTCAATGCGGACTATTTGCACCTTTTCCGAGAGTTTCTCATCATGCTGGGCGTAGTCGTCACTTACCGCAGGATCGATGACCCGCCGGGTCAGGAGGTCAACCCGGTCTACATCGGGATGCTGTCCCAGCGCTTGAGCCAGTTCAACGACATATTTCGTCTGTCCACCGGTATCGGCATCGCGTCCGAGTTCCAGACTGTGACCGCGGATCAGGCCGTGGATACTGATCAGGACGATATACATTTTCTTTTCAGAGACAGGCATTTTCCCCGCTGTTAGGAAAGCTTGTGGCGATCACGTTACCTGTGCAAGGCAGCTGTTAACGCCCCAGCATGGATGATCGTTCATGTAACTTATCAAACTAATGGTTTTAATTTTTTTTTCAAGGCAGGGGGACGGAACCGCTTTGCCATATACGATGTACAGGAAAAGGATGACGCAACCGAAATTGCTGACGGAGCAACCGTCTCCGAACCAGGGCCTTTGCTGTATGCGCCAGCGCCTTCATCCTGCAAAAATATCGGACAGACGTTGTCAAGCTACCATTGTGTAACTATACTACACGCCGGAATGGAATCCTCTGCGGAAACAGGCGGCGGATCTGTCGGGCCCACACAGTTTCCGGCCATATACATTACCTGGCACGCTTCTTGATGGTTCTTCCTCAACCATCAATCCGAGGCTCTCCACCAGTTCATCTGCTATGAAAAATCTGCTTGTCGTACTCATCGTCTGTATCATGGCCACCGCGGCCCGGGCAGAGACCATACGAATTTCAGCTGCCGCCAGCATGACCGATCTCATCAATGATCTGATTGCTGGTTTCTCTCTGGAGCATCCCGGTGCCGGAGTGCTCCCCGTTTTCGCCTCTTCCGGGTCACTGGCGAAACAGATCAGCATGGGTGCGCCGGCGGATATATATATTTCGGCGAACCCGCGCTGGATGAGCTACCTGGACGAAGAGGAAATGGTCGTTCATGCATCGATTCGCACGCTGGCCCATAACAAGCTGGTCTTTATCAGTGCGGATAAACAGCTGCCGGAACAACTGTTAGATCTGCCGAGGTTGAAGACCATTGCCATTGGTAGTCCCGCCTATGTTCCTGCCGGCAGCTACGCTAAACAGGCTCTTGTTTCAGCAGGCATATATGATCAGCTGCTGAACGACGGGAAGCTCGTCTTCGCCAAAGATGCGCGGCAGGCACTCTTGTATGCCGACCGAGGTGAAGTGGACGGGGCCTTTGTTTACCTTACTGACGCTCGTCTGAGCCGGAACGCGTCCATCCGCTTTGCCGTTGCCGGCGAGCTCTATCCGGAAATAGCATACCCGGTTGCGCTGACCAGAACCGGAGCGGACAAGTTGAATGCCAAACTCTTTTATGACTATATCTTCTCGAACCAGGCAGCTGCTGTCCTGCGTAGATACGGATTCGAGCCGGCCTTCTGAGAATAACCCATCTCTGCTCGTTTAAAAAAATCATGCTTCCCTTCTCTCCCCAGGATCTGCAGGCTATCGGACTTTCCCTCAAGGTTGCCACCGTAGCGACACTGACCTCGCTGCCCATCGGCTTCATGAGCGCCTACCTGATGGTATTCAGCAAACTTCCCGGCAAAGCGCTTTTCGAGGGGCTCATCAACCTGCCGCTGGTGCTTCCACCCGTCGTCACCGGGTATCTCCTGCTCCTGCTGTTCGGACGTCATGGCTGGCTTGGCTCCCTGCTGCAACATCTGAATATTACGGTTATTTTCTCCCTGACCGGCGCTATTATAGCTTCAGCGGTTGTCGGCTTTCCGCTGCTCGTCCGTTCCATCCGTATCGGCATGGAGAATATCGACGAGCAATACCTGCACGCCTCCCGGACACTGGGCGCCCGCTGGTGGGACAGTCTGTTTACCATTGTGCTTCCTCTTTCCGGTCGCGCTGTTCTTGCCGGAATGACCCTGATGTTTGCAAGAAGCCTTGGAGAGTTCGGGGCAACCATCATTCTTGCCGGCAATATTCCGGGAGTGACGCAGACCATTCCGCTGGCGATTTATCAATATACCAGCACACCGGGAGGCGACCGGATGGCCCTAGCGCTCTGTCTTGTCTCCATAGCTCTTTCCTTTTCCGTCCTGCTGGTCAGTGACGCGGTAACGCGCAAGATGAGCAGGAGATAAAGCGTGAAACTCGAAGTCAACATCAGTAAACGAGTCGGCAGTTTTCATAGCCGGACGATATTTACCGCAACTGAAAAGCGCTGCGGCGTTTTCGGTCCATCGGGGAGCGGCAAAACCACCATCCTGAATCTAATCGCCGGATTGCTCAAACCCGATGCGGGATATATCCGTTTAAACGGTGCAACTCTTTTCGATGCGCATAAAAAGATCAACCTATCGCCGGAATCGAGGCGTATCGGGGTCGTGTTTCAGCAGGCTCACCTCTTCCCTCACCTGTCAGTTCGAAAAAACCTTTTTTATGGTTTTAACAGAACCGTGCCATCCGAAAGAAACATAGACCCGGACCGGGTTATCACGATGCTAC
>JAHEMX010000052.1 GCA_024643445.1 Desulfobulbaceae bacterium
TCGGCATGAGGGCTGAGCAGCTTCCGGCCATTTGGCAGGACCTTGGCCTGGAAGCGGGAACGGCCACTGAGCTCTGTTTGCACTACGTACAAGCCTGCCCCGGTGCCACCGTCTGCACCTTTGGCGTTCAGGATTCGCTTGCCTTCTCCATTTCGCTGGAAGACTACTTCAGCACCAGGGACTTTCCGGCAAAAGTTAAATTCGGCGTATCCGGCTGCCCCTTCAGTTGTGCGGAAAGCGCGGTCCGGGATATAGGCGTTGTCGGCAGGAAAAAAGGCTGGAGCGTCAGCTTCGGCGGCAGTTCAACCAGGAAACCGCGGGCTGGTGACGTCCTGGCGGAAGATTTGTCGGACCGTCACGCCAGAGAGCTGATAGAGCGATGTCTCGATTTTTATGCAGCACATGCCAGGAAAAAGGAACGTACTGCAGCTTTTATCGAAAGAGTCGGGGTTGAATCACTCAAGAAGGCTGTCCTGCCCATGCAGGAATAGCAGAAGAAACGAACAACCGAAAAGCACCTCAGCCTTGTCCCTTTAACTTTATATTTTTGATAGAATGACTCATTTTAATGTATGTCCCAATTGCAGTTTTATCTGGCAAAACAGAGATCAATTTCTTGGCGACCCCGGGGTTGAAATCATCGGCTACCAGGTGCAGTTCGAGAATCTGACAGCCGGTTTGTTTCTTTTCAATCATTCCTGCAAAACAACATTTTCCCTTGAGGTCGGCGTTTTCAGGGACCTCTACAGCGGTCCCGTTTTTGAAGAGCGGGCTACCGGCTCGGACACCTGCCCCGGCCATTGCCTGCACCAGAACACGCTTGACCCATGCCCTGCCGCCTGTGAATGTGCCTTTGTGCGTGAGATAATCACGCTGCTGAAGCACTGAGAAACAGGACCTTTGCCAGGCGGCTTCAACCGGCGGCGTTATCGCTGGGTGCCATGATCGCACCCCTGCCGAAGATACGCCGCTTCGAGTCACAAGGAATACCATGAAAAGATGCCATTGGGTAACTGACGATCCGCTCTATCAGCGCTACCACGATCTCGAGTGGGGGGTGCCGCTGCGTGAAGACGGCAGACTTTTTGAAATGCTGATTCTTGAAGGGGCCCAGGCCGGATTGAGCTGGATCACTATTCTGAAAAGACGGGAAAGCTATCAAACGGCCTACGAGGGTTTTGACCCGGTCAGAATCGCCGGCTGGGACAGCAATAAGGTGATGCTTCTCATGCAGGACGAGGGCATCATACGAAACCGGTTGAAGATACAATCAGCGATTGTCAATGCCAGGGCCTGCCTTGCCATCATGGAAGAATACGGTAGTTTCGCCGCCTTTATCTGGGGTTTCGTCGATGGCCGACCCGTGCAGAACTCCTGGCATGAACACCAGCAGATTCCGGCCGCCACCGCAGCCTCCACGCGAATGAGCCGGGCATTAAAACAGCGTGGTTTTACCTTTGTTGGCCCGACCATCTGTTACGCTTTTATGCAGGCAGTGGGAATGGTGAATGATCATGTCATTGACTGCTTCAGGTACAAACAGGTTAAAAACATGAAGCAGCATGACTGAAGATAGAACCTGCGTCCACCTCGCGTCCTCTATTCCGCTGTCAGGTGGCACCATCAGCGTGCCATGGCCAGAAGCAAACAGTTCTCACTCAGTGCTTTCGGCAGCGCCAAACCAGTGGCGGGTGCTCGTGCAGATCTTCACCAGCATCAGCATTACCGGAACTTCAATCAAAACGCCAACCACCGTGGCCAGAGCAGCCCCGGAAGAGAGACCGAAGAGCATAACAGCGGTGGCGATGGCAACCTCGAAATGGTTGGATGCACCGATCATGGCGGCAGGGGCGGCATCACGATAGCTGAGCTTCAGCAAACGGGCAGCACCGTAGCCAAGAACAAAGATTAAAACCGTCTGCAGAAAAAGTGGAATGGAAATCCAGAGAATAGTGAGCGGATTGGCAAGGATAACCTCCCCTTTAAAACTAAAGAGCAGGACCAGGGTCAGCAGAAGTGCACCGATCGTTATCGGCGTCAGGACATGCAGAAACCTTTCACGGAACCAGACCTCTCCCCACTTGCTGATCAGCAGGGTACGGGAGACGTAACCGGCGGCCAGCGGCAGGGCAACATAAATCGAAACGGATAACAGCAATGCCTGCCAGGGGATAGGCAGACGGCCGACGCCAAGCAGAAAACCGCCGAGGACACCATACAGGAGCAGCATGGTCAGCGAATTAATGGCCACCATCACCAGGGTCAGTCCGTCATTGCCCCGGGCCAGATATCCCCAGACCAGGACCATCGCCGTGCAGGGTGCAATGCCCAGCAGGATGCAGCCGGCGAAATAACTCCGCCACAACGGGATTTCCAGCATTTTCATGCCATCTACCAGGATCACCGTTCCCGCCCCATGCTGTGCGCCGACAGGCAGGTTCAGGCCAAACGGCAATTTCACCAGATCAACCGCCTCCGCGCCTATCAGGCCCCGGAACAGCAACCCCAGGAAAAAGAAGGCTATCAGGTACATGGTAAACGGTTTTACCGCCCAGTTGATAAAGAGCGTGAGAAATACCGGTTTTCCGCTTTTGCCAGCCTTGATGACGTCGGTAAAATCAATTTTTACCATGATCGGATACATCATGAAAAAGAGACATAACGCGATCGGAATGGAAACAACCGGCGCCCCGTTTACCTGCAGGGACATGTTGTCAAGTGTTTTGGCCAGGCCGGGGGCAATCCGGCCAAGAATGATGCCGCCGATAATACACAGGCCGATCCAGACGGTGAGATAGCGCTCGAAAACAGAAGACATTTTACGTTCATCGGACACGATCTTTTCTTGCATGCGTCGTACCTGCTTGTTTACATTGGAGGATGTGGCGCCTATTGGCGACCGATGGGGACGGTAACCGGCAGCGGCTCACTGCTCATGATGGCACCAGGTGCGGGCGGCGAGGAGACCGGCAGATCGAAAGCATCCACTTCCTCCTCCGGTTGTTTCTGCTCCATCACCCTTTGCTCCTGCAAGGTCTGCTGCAGCTCCTGCTGCTCGATTTCCGGGAGCAGCATCGGATCTATCTCGTTCATTTCTTTTTCGACCCGCTGCACATTGGCGCTCACTTTCTCGGCAATCTCCACATCGGGGTATTTTTTCAGGATACCCTTCAGGATGCGCCGCGATTCAATGAGCATCTCCTTTTTGGTAGCAATATCCGTTGCTTTGGTGAAACGGATAAAATAATCCGCCGCTGCACGGCGCTGATTCTTCGCGGCTTCCAGTGATAACTCGCTGATTTTCTTTTCTGCACGGGAACTATATTCTGTGTCAAGAAGCCCGGTGAAAATCACCAGCGCCGCATCAAGCTCATTTGCTGCCGCCAGGCTCATTCCCTCATCCCAGCGCCGCTGGAGATCCTGCAGCGTTTCCCGCTTCAAGGTCTCGCGCTCAAGCGCTTCAGCCAGGTTAATCGCCTCCTCTTTTTCCTTTATTTTCTGAAGGTTCTCATCACTGACCATCTCCGGGGAAACCGCTTTGGTCAAGAGCAGTGCTTCCTGATAGTTCTTTTCGGCAAGATACGTATCAATTTTGGCAAGATAGGCAGTGAACCATTGTTCAGCACGAACCTGGGCATCTTCCTTGATGATATCGACGTTGGGTGATACCGGGGAATACGGATATTGCTGCAGGAAGGTCTCCGCCAGCCGGACTACCTTGAAACCGTCCCGGTCAGGCAGAAAACCCAGATAGGTGCGCAGCAGTCCGGAATAGCCGTCCAGTTCGGGGTTGTCGATGATGCTTCTCTGAAAAAGAGAAAGCTGCTGCCGGCTCCATTCCTCAATCCGACCATTTGCAAGATGCTCCTCCGATATTTTGGCAAACTGTCCTTCTGCTGCCGGATAGTTCCCGGCAGCGGTGTAGAGATCTCCAAGTCTTTTTCTCAGGGAGAGAATATCCATGGGTTCATCTTCTGAAACCGCCATCTCATCAACAAGCTTCTGGTACATTTCAGCAGCCTGTCCCGGCTCGTTCTGCACCATCAGCGCATGGGCATACTGTAACCTGCCTCTCTGGTCTACCTTGTCAATCAGCTCGGCCGGTATCTTCCTCCAGAGGCTGATCACTTCATCGTAATCTCCGCTGGCAGCGCTTTGTCCAATCAGTATTTCAATCTGCTGCAACTCCATGCTGCCCTGTCCCTGAGGCCAGCCGGACAGTGCATACTGTCCGCCTCCAAGCAGTCCTCCGCAGTTACCGTCAAGAAAGGCAACATCGAGCCGGAGGGTTTCCATCTTCTCGGCACTGACAGCGTTTACCGCCGGCGAGTAACTCTGGAGTTTCTCGTCGCGCATCCGTTCATATCCCGACAGGATACTCTGCAGATCACGATAGCATCGAAGCATCGTCTCGGCCTGTTCCTTGTTTATGTCAACGACGGTCGACTGTTTGTCGAGTTCCTGCCAGCGTCCAAGCTTTTGCTGGTAGTCAATTATCCGGCCGTTAACAAAACCGAGCGAAAGGTGGTCTGTACCGCTGGTATTATCAGCCTGCTGGCCTGTTTTATTCTGCAGATTCGGGGTGGCAATCGGTTCGGGGGTTGTCTTTGCTGAAGCCGAATCAGACCCGTCTGCGGGAACAGGCAGTGACTGTTCTGTTATCTGTGGAGGCGGTGGCGAGTCAGGTAACGGTAACGATTTCTGCGAGCAGGCAACGGCGAAACAGGAACACACTATTGAAACAATGATATATCTGGCAGTTTTCATACGCTCAATCACTCTTTTCAAGGCTGAAGTCAGATAATCCGGAACCAATGAACCGAATCGATGAAGTGAATGAACAGATTGTAATAACCTACAGGAAAAAAAGCAAAAAGAGTTTGGCTCTCTGGCAGATTTGACCAGATTGTTTCACTCTTTCAAAAAACATGCCGTGCCCTATTTTCCGGAATAGCGCCCCGTAAGACAGTCGCCACAACCGTATCATTATTGATCCTGAAAATATCATTCCAAGCACAATGCTGGAACCAGGGGGGAAAAGACGATCAAGCGAGACAGTCAATAATCAATTGATATAACTTCTCTTTACGGAAGTCTGGGAAAGATCGCTGTGCGGTTTCTTCTGCTCCGGAAGCCTCGAAGTCAGGTCCCCTGCGGCAGGAATAGCCGGCCCTTGCTCATCCGATTGCTGGAGCCAGAATGGCGCGAACTGGCGCGCCGGCTGGAACGAATTATCGTCCGTGATGGTGCCAAAAGTCATGATCGAAGGCTGGTAACGATCCACAGGATCGACCTTTTTGAGGGGTACAACCAATTGTCCCCCTTGCTCCGGGACAACACCGGGGTTTTTCTGCCCGATATCCCGCCGGTAGATACCCAGCCCGTAAAATGAAAGATCAACAAGATCAAGACCGGCTGCCACATTATTTCGCTCAAGGATGGTATTGACAATGTCCGCCCAGGTCGGCAGCGCGCCAGCAGATCCGGTTATCCGGTTGCCCCGGCGGCGCATGGGGAGGTTGTCATCATAACCGACGTAGACACCAACGGCATAGCCTCCTTCAAGGACCATTGCATTGCCGGCATCGTTCAATTTCGGCAGATACCCGAGAAAAGAGGCGTTTGTGTAGTCATTGGCGGTTCCGGTCTTGCCCAGCAGCGGCACGGACAAGCCGGTCTCGATGAGCTTCCTGCCGTCTCCATCCTTGCCGCTTATCTTGACATGACTGTCGGCATATCTCCCGGTACCGAACTTGACGGTGTTTTCCAGAATATGCCCGAGCGCCAGCGATGTCTCGGGAGCAGCAACAATCCGTGTTTGTCGCTCCGGCCGGAAGAGGACGAAGCCATCTTCCGATTCGATCCTGTCGACAATGGCAAGCGTATCGTTAATTTCTCCATCTTTCTCGGCGAAGATGTCTACCTTACCGGTTACCAGCCCTTCGTAGACACGGGTTGTTTCCAACAGCGTGACGACATTTGAACCAAGCGGAAAGGACAGCACCGGCTCCAGTTTGCTCTCGATACCCATGGTTTTGCCAATTTCCAGAAGATAGTGCAGACCAACGAGGACCCGGAAGTCCTCCACATGCTCAAGGACATCCATGCTGTAGGGCAGTAAGTCCTTCATCTGCTGATATTCGCTCTCTACCTGGCGGTTTACGAAATCAAAGGTTGCCACGGAGAGAATATTCCGGAGTTTGATCGCATCGATAAATGATTTCCTCTGCCCTGCGTCCAGATCGGCCAGGTGCTGCTGCAGCTTTGTCCTGTCAACAGCCCCTGACTGTGCGGGTGCCAGCGACGGCAGATCAAACAAATAGGTGGACGTAGGGTGATGGTAGAAAAGGGCCGGTTCCTCGATGGCGGCGTCTTGGTTCCAGAGACCTGGACGGCTCAGGATATCGTCCGGTTCGTTGATGAAGGTGATCAGGTTTTGTTTCAGCGAGGAAAGCGCCAGGAAGTTGTTGGTGAGTATCTTTCTGCGTAATTGCAGCTCCTTTCTTTCGCCCTCGTCCCCTGTCGTTTGCATGTCATTATTGACCTGGGCAAGAAATGCTCCGTACCCCTGACCGTAATGCATGTTTTTCACCGTCTCGTACTCGGCGTCAAGCCCTTCGAAAATGAGATCCGGCTCGATATGTTCCAGGGTTTTTCTATAAGCCGCCTCCCGGAGCACCTTGCGATCGATCACGATGCCGTAACGGTCCCGTATCCGTGCCTGAAACAATCGGTAGGGTTCAGGCTGTCCATCGACAATGCGGGGAGCAAGATCGAGATGGGATGCGACCTCTTCAAGCTGCTGTCGGTTCAGGTGATCACACAGGTGGGCGGTCAGCCAGACCGAAGCGAGGTTTTCCGATCGCACACCCGCCCAGCTCATGGAGACCTTCTCACTTTCAATCTGGTGATCAGGACGGGGAAAATAGGGCTGGTTCTGATAGACAAAGACATCGCGCTTGTTTGCCAGCAGATCAGCCGTGTTCCAGCCGAGCTGGAGGGCAGCATTGTAGACAAATGGTTTGTAGGAGGACCCCATCGTTCGCCTGCCGTAAACGGCCCGGTTGAAAAACCGGTTTTCAACACCTCCTGCAACCGAGATCACCTGCCCCTGCTGCATGACGATAGCCCCTCCCTGAACCTCCGGAAATTTCTCCAGATCCAGTAAGACTCTCGCATCGGGGGCGTTCTCACGGACACTGACCCAGACACGGTCTCCTACCCGCAACTGCTCAAGAAAAGAGGTAAAATCCTCGGTTCCGGCTTCGGTCCAGCGATTTTTCTGCCACTTTGTGCGGGCAGCGACAAGAGGGAGCAGCCCTTTCTGGTCGATAAGGCCGGATCCACGTTTCTGATTGAAATCGACAGCAATCTGGACCTGGTCACCGTCTCGCTTCACTGACCTGATAACGCCGAAAAGGAAGGAACCCGCCTGAACTTCCAGATCGCCCTGGTAATCTTTTCCAGCGAGACTTTTCTGTACTTCGTCACGTTCGTAGCCGCCCAGACTCACATCAAGCAGCGACAGCTGCTTTCTGAGAGCGTAAAGGGTGTTCTGCTGAATCTGCCGGTCAACGGTGGTAATAATGCGGATCCCTGAAGTGGCGATATTGTCGATACCATTCACGGCCAGCGCCTCGACCACCCGATCAGATGAGACCGCATCGGTAACCATTTCCATGACATAATCCAGGGCATAGCCCACCGCACCTTTCTGAAATGGAATTTCAGTTGCAATTGCCTGCTGGTAATCGGCCGGACCGATCATCTCAAGCTCCAGCATTTTCTTCAGCACATAAGCAACGCGGGCCTTCCCCCGTGCCTTGGCTTTCTGGATTCCGTCCTGATCTTTCTTGATGAAGGGATTGTAGTAATTCGGGCGCTTGACACTGCCAGCGATAAAGGCGGCCTCAATGAGCGTCAGTTCATCAGGTTTTTTGTCAAAATAATAGCGCGAGGCGACACCAAGGCCCAGGCCGTTGCCGCTCACATAAAACTGGTTGGCGTAAAACTCGAGGATGTGTTCCTTACTGTAACGATACTCAAGTCGCAAGGCATAGATCAGCTCTTCGAGCTTGGCCTGGAATGATCGATTTTTTCGTTTGAAAAGGTTCTTTGCCGTCTGTTGCGTCAGGGTACTGCCGCCCTGTACCACACGCCCGGCTTGGATATTCTTTAGAGTTGCCCGGAAAATACCCATGACATCAAAGCCGAAATGGCTGAAAAAGCGGTTGTCCTCGGCCGCAACAAGTGCGTTTACAAAAGTTTTGGGGATATCCTCGTAATTGATATATTTACGATGGGCATCGGCAAAAAAAACACCGAGAGGAACAACGCCGTCATTGTAGAATACCGGACTTTCCCTGCCCAGTATGCCGCGGATGTTCTCTTCTGAAATTTCGTCTCCCGGTTCTATTGCAACCAACCAGTACACGGTTGCAGCCGCACCCAGACCGGCGAGAAGGAAAAGAATAACAGCGGTGTAAAATAACTTTTTGATCATTTATCTGGAAAAGAGCTGTCTTTTTCTATGCAAACCTGCCATCCTTCTAGTAATAAGCAGGAGAACGGATCAATTTTCTTGATTTAAAGACAGCTACAGGTTTAACTGTTGCGAATAAAATTTTGTGGAAACAGTGAGAATGTACCTTGTAACTCGATATATCTCAAGCCGCATTTGGCAATTCGGCATTCATCGCAGTGAGAAACGGTAAATAGATTATAAGACATCATTATCCAATGTATTCTCAACATTACAGCCACCCTTTCCGCATCTGGCTGTTTTTTTTGTTCTTCCTGCTGGGTGGATGTTCTGTCGGACAGAATCTCGGCTGGATAGATCAGGAAATTCCGCCTGCGATAACAGAGAAGGACCCGGACCTTGAGCCCGTCGCCCTGGAATCGGAGAGCCCGCTTCAGCAGGAGCTGGAGGCCCTTGCCTTGACCGGCAGATGGGATACGGCAGGTACCAGCCTCGTACTCCCTGATAACGCCGGCGATTTCGATCAACCTGAAATAAGTTATGATTTCCCGATCACCATCAATCGACAGGTGGAATTGTACCTTGAGCTGTTCCAGGGAAAGCAGCGCTCCTATTTCAGCCTCTGGTTAGCCCGATCCGGTCGCTATCTCCCGATGATATGCGACGAGCTGGAGGCAGCCGGCCTGCCCAAAGACCTTGCCTATCTCTCGCTTATCGAAAGCGGTTTCAGCCAGCGGGCCTATTCCCGTGCACAGGCGGTAGGGCTCTGGCAATTCATGTCAGGCACGGGGCGCGAGTATGGACTTGACATTACCAGGTACGTCGATGAAAGGCGCGATGCCGAGAAATCGACGAAAGCCGCCGTTGCCTATCTGAAGTACCTCTACGAAGAATTTGGCGACTGGTACCTTGCTGTTGCGGCCTACAATGCCGGCCCGGGAACCATGCGCAGTGCGGTACGGCGTTCACAATCCAATGATTTCTGGGAAATTGCCCAGAAAAAATATCTGCAGCTGGAAACCAAGCGCTATGTACCAAAGCTGATTGCCGCAATACTCATCGCCAAAGATCCTGAGAGATACGGTTTCAGCGACATTGAATATGAAGAGCCGCTGGCTTATGAGACACTGGCAGTAGGCCCCGGTCTCAGTCTTGACGCCGTCGCCATGCTGGCCAGCACCAACAGCAAAGAGATTAAACGATTGAACCAGGAACTACGGATCGGGAAAACACCACTCGATACGGAGGAGTACCTGGTAAAGATTCCACCCGGCTCAAAAGATCTGGCCGAGAGCAACCTGCCCCGCCTGCACAGCGTTGTCACCACCGAGTACAGGACGCATCTTGTGCGGAGCGGTGAAAGCCTTGCCGAGGTTTGCCGCCGTTACAATATCAATACCACGACACTGCTCAAGGTGAATAACCTTAAAACCAGCAAGCTCGTGGCCGGGAGCCGTCTGCGGATTCCTTTTCAAACCATCGAGTACCGGATTCTTCCCGAAGGCATGGCCGGCATGCTCGCTGCCAGGAACGACCTGATTTTGCATACCGTAAAAAAAGGTGAGACGATATCGAAGATAGCGAGACAATATCAAGTGCCCGCCGATATGATCGCGGCCTGGAACGGACTGCCGAGTGTACACCGCATCACCGCCGGCCAGCAGCTTGCACTTTATATGAGTAACGGTGCATCACCAGTGACCGCAGACTCCCCGGCCGAAATCGTCAGTTCAGCGCCGGAGACAGAGAACCTCACGGTACTTTCAGCAACCAAGAAACAGGCCCCGTCCAGCGATGAGGTGACGGCTGAATTACACTGGTACCTGGTTAAGAGCGGGGATTCTCTGTGGACCATTTCGCGTCAGTTCAACACCTCCCCGGATGATATCAGAAAAATGAATAACCTGAAATCAAATCTCATCCACCCGGGCAGCCGCCTGAAACTAAAAGACGTCTGATCGTTGCCGGCCTCATATTTTTCAGCCTAAACAATAACACGCCATAATCTCATCCGCCCGTGCAGGGTATGGATCTCTATTTCTATGAATAAAACGCCCCTCCCACCGAACGACTACCCCCCGGACGTACACCGGATAATGGCAGGTGACCGGGTCATCCTTCTCATTGGTACCGCACACATATCCCAGCATTCGGTTGATCTTGTCGAAAAGGTCATTAGAACCGAAAAACCGGACGCGGTATGCCTGGAGCTCGATGAGCGCCGCTACCAGGCCCTGTCGGACGGCGAACGCTGGCAACGGCTTGACCTGAAAACCGTCATTAAAAACAAACAGTTGTCCACTCTTCTTGTTTCCCTGATGATGGCGTCCTACCAGAAAAAGCTTGGCAAGAACCTGGGCGTATCGCCCGGCGCCGAACTCCTTGCCGGTGCGCAGGCGGCAAAGGAGATGGACATCCCCCTGTCTCTTTGTGACCGCGATATTCGCATAACCCTGAGACGTGCCTGGAAATCCACATCGCTGTGGAGAAAGGCGTACCTGATGTCGTCACTGATCCTGGGACTTTTTGAAACCCAGGAGATCGATGAAGAAAAACTGGAAGCGCTCAAGAAGCAGGACGTTCTCACCGAACTGATGGCCGAGATGGGTGATTCTTTGCCTGAAATGAAACAGGTGCTCATCGATGAACGTGATATCTATCTGGCTGAAAAGATTAAGGACACCCGGGGAAATTTTCTTGTGGCAGTGGTCGGCGCCGGTCACGTTGATGGTATCAAACGTCATTTTCCGGAGGAAAACAGCGGACGGCTGGCTGAAATCAGCACCGTTCCGCCGGTTTCCAGGGGCTGGAAAACCGCGGGCTGGCTCATCCCGCTGATTATCATCTCTTCTCTGGTCTTTATAGCCTTCGAGAAAGGCGCCGCCGTTGCCGGTGATAATCTGCTTTACTGGATTCTTGCCAACGGCATTCCATCGGCCATCGGGGCCATCCTTGCGCTCGCCCACCCCATTACCACCATCAGTGCCTTTGCCGCCGCGCCGATCACCAGCCTGACACCCGTTATCGGCGCCGGTTATGTTACCGCCTTTATCCAGGTCATGACCCGGCCCCCTGTTGTAAGTGAATTTGAGCGAGTGGCAGACGACATGTCTTCCTTCACCGGCTGGTGGCGCAACAAACTGCTCAGGGTGTTTTTGGTTTTTCTGTTGACCAGCCTGGGTTCCGCCATAGGCACCTATGTGGGCGGATATGAAATAATAAAAACACTGGTTGGCTGAAGGACCGGACTCCGAAGAAGTCAAACCATATCGCACCGAGGTTACCATGACAGAACCCGAAGAAACCACCATTATAGAACTGAGCAATGCTCAGAAGAAATATCTCCGCAAACTCGGCCATGAGCTTGCGCCGGTTGTCTACATCGGTAAAGAGGGCCTGGCCCCGACCGTCGTAGAGGCCATCGATGCGGCCCTTACTTCCCATGAGCTCATCAAGGTGAAGATCATAAATACCACGAAGATATCCAAGGATGAAGCGGCGGCTGTCGTGCCGGCCAGGAGTG
>JAHEMX010000053.1 GCA_024643445.1 Desulfobulbaceae bacterium
AGGTCTGGTTCAGTGCTATGCGAATTTTCTCGGCAACCATCATTGCCTGTCGGCTCGCAGCTTTGATATTATTGCCAAGTGCTTCCACCACGACAACAAACTCATCACCACCGAGGCGGGCTATCGTATCGGTATCCCGTACGCATTTCTTGAGCCGGAGGGCTACCTCTATCAAAAGAGCGTCCCCGACATTATGCCCCCTGGTATCATTCAGGGTTTTGAAGTTATCCAGGTCAAGCATCAACACCGCACCGAAACTGCGATTTCTGCGCGAAGTCGCCATGCCGTGTTTCAACCGGACCTCCAGCAGCCGACGATTTGCCAGTCCAGTTAGAGGATCATACAAGGCCAGCCGCTTTACTCTGTCATCCGAGAGTTTACGCTCAGTTATATCAAGGAGATAGCCAAACCAGTGTGTTCCGCCGTCAAACAGCCTTTGGGGTGTCGCGTGACCCTCAAGCCATATTTCACCCTTCTGCTGGTGATTTACCCTGAACTGGTCCCTCCAGACCTGCAGTTTCTCAGCAGATTCATAGATCGTTATGCTGATGCGTCCGAGGTCATCGGGATGAAAAAGGTTTAAAACAGATCTCGGATCAAACCTCATTTGCTCAGCCGTAATACCGACCGTATCCAGTACGCCCTCACTGGCATAAGGGAACGTCAGCTGTTCATCCGAATCAATTTGAAATTCGTACAAAAAGCCGGGAATATTTTCAGTCAGTTTCTCAAGGCGCGTTGAGAGTTCTTTGCGTTCGGTGACATCCTGAATAGTCCCCGCCAGCATATAAATTTCACCAGAGCTGTTCTTCAGACCGGTTGCTCGCTGGAAAACCTGCCTGACAATGCCGTCCGGACGAATAATCCGGAACTCGAGAGCTGCATATTTGGTTTTATCTTTCCTGACGCTCCGCAGGGAGGCCACT
Organism: Desulfobulbaceae bacterium; assembly: GCA_024643445.1. GTDB lineage: Bacteria > Desulfobacterota > Desulfobulbia > Desulfobulbales > Desulfocapsaceae > Ww85. Next base: position 927 of record JAHEMX010000053.1, read on the forward strand.
ACCGCGGTCTGGTCTTCAGGATGAATAAGCTTGAGGGAACTCGCTACGGCAACCTGAAAATCTTCGGGCCTGACACCACATATCTCATAGACCTCGTCTGACCAGGTCAGCAAGCCGTCTTTCACCTGCAGCAGCCAGTCGCCCACCGAGGCAAGCTGCTGGGCATTCTGCAGCCGTTTCCGCGTTGAATCAAGGTCATTAATGGAGGTTTCAAACGATTTGATTGTCTTTCCGACAAACCGTTCCATGGGATAGAAAACCAGGCCTATTACCAGCAGCAATACAAGAAGCGCGGCAAGCCAGAGCAGCAGTTCGAACTTTTCAATGCGCAGGATTGCCTCGTTGCCTATTTTCTGATATTCGGAAGCGACGGCGTCAAACGTCGACTCCAGCACACGCGGCCCGTTGAGTGCAAGAAAAGGGTACGCTGCAGTCCCTCCGGCAAACGATCCCATTTCAGTTTGATAGATCGTATCGGCCTGTTCGAGAAACTGGCGTACAGCACGATCAAGTCCGACGGCAGGGGCTTCGTACAGTTCTCTGAGCTTGTCATTTTCTATCGGCGCTACCCCCTTTTCCGGGTCGCCGGAGCGAAGAACATGGTACGCCGACTGCATTGTTTTGATAGTCCGCCCGACCTGCTCCTGAGCCGTCATGAATTCGTTCAGGTCTGAGGTTGTAACCATCAAGCGGCAGAAATAGGCAAGACGATTGGCAAGACCGGACTGATGTGCGGCCAGATTGACCAGGTTGGAGAACTGGCGCTGCTCGGAGACAACTCTTTGCATGGTGAGAAAGGAAGCTGTCAGGACAAGCGCAATTGCGCCTAAACCAATGACATATCGAACCCTTACACTCCTTAATGTTTTTCTATTCACATTATTACCTGATCTAGGAGGAGCTTGCCTTTCGACCCTTTCATGAGCGCAGGAATATGTCGCCGTCAGAGCATATGCCACACCACCCAGCTATTTTATCACATATCTCTTCGGAATCGAAGAGTTTTTGGAAATTCGCGAATAATTAGTGCGACAATGTCGCCAATTTTGTCATCAGGGGAGGTTCTTCAGTAAATGCAGCACCCTATCCGGCATCCACCGTGACGTGTCAGCATTGCTGTTTCACATCACGGTAAAACTCGGTAAAGGGCCATGAGCAGACATACCCGGTTGCGGCAGCCGATAAAAAAGATCGAAGGTGACCTTGCCCCGGTCGATCAAGGCAGATGCGGTGAGCATCAGGCCGACAGAGGCCACCTATCCCCGCAGCCTGCCGGAGCATTACAATGTTTCCCCAGACCAGACCTTTGCGGGGAAATTACGAGGAGCCATATAATTTCCATTGCGAGCAAGCATGTTATTGCAACAAAGCTGATATGCCGATAAGAAGATTTCCGCGACGGGTCCTAGATGTCGCCGGAAGGCTGCTTCAGCACTTCCTCTCTTATCTTCTCCCAGACGGCGGCAACGCCTTCCACCAAGCCTTCTGTGTAGTTATCGGAATTGAAGCTGTCACCATGTTTCTTAACGAGTTCGTTTACCGATCCGGCAATCATCTGCCACAGATCGCCATCAAGCTGAGCAACCGTTTTATGCAGGGCATCGAAACTGACCGGTACCGTCTTTCGCACCAGGTGCATGTCACTCAGCGCAACAAATGGCTCATAATCTATCAGCTCACCGGCAATGAACCGTTTTGCATCTTCCCTGCCTGCACCCCTCGCTGTTTCAGGTTCCATGTATCCCCCAAAGAAATTTACCTGGTCATCTGACATTCCCCACAAGCGCTCGATTACCTGATCGCCCTTATGAAGGAAAAAACAGTTATTGTTCTCATTCTGGCTTTACAATACAAGAGAAATCGTCAGCCGGCAAATCCGGCGTGTGCAGCCAGGAAATCCCTGTCGCCCCGATACCCTGGTTTTCAGTGAGCTTGATTATCAAGCAATACTTCATGAACGACCCGGCAGCATATAACGCAGCCAATCGTGTTCCAACCCTGGCCTTCACGTCAGCGGGTGCGTGGAACCACCATCTCCCAAAGCAGGCAGAGGTTGAGGTTGAAGATATCGCTTCGCCTCGGTTTAACAGCAAAGGATTCCATAGCCGTCTGGGCCGGATCGAACTTCTCTGTCAGGTCAGCAAGCGCCTGGGACTGCTCTGCCTCGAGCTGTCGGATCTCCTCCTCAATCTCTGTGACGGCTTCTTCAGCGCGCCTGACATCGTCCTTCTCCTTGGACAAGCGACCGGCTTTCCTGATGGTGCTCGCCGTTCTGGTCATGGTCGAAGAGGACATTGCCTTGCGTCCGAAAAACGCTCCCAGCACCGCCGTTCCAAACGAGACAATGGTATCCGTGGTTTTTGCCGAGACATCGCTTTTCTCCTGCTCCGTTTTGGCAAGCGCCCGTTCATGCTTATCATCGAGCCGCTCCCGTTTCGTTTTATATGAGTTCACCAGCTTCTCGGCAGCGTCATCTTTAAGCTCCCGCAGGACATCGGCAACCCGCACACCAAAATCAGCCTGGCTTTCACCGGGCCGTGATTCCAGCTTGAGGGAAGGAGCGCGCAACAGCTCCAGCCGCTGCGTCTGGTAGAGATAGTCGGTTAAATCCTGCTCGAATTGTTTCAAATTCTTCATTGAGGTAAACAGGCCGGGCAGGCTATAAAACAGGCTGCCTGCAGGTGCTGCGGCGGGACAATCGTCTAGCGCCAGATCAAATGTTTCAGCCTCCTGCCAGTCCGGTTCGGTAAAGGATTTGTCGAGGTAGATACGGAGCTTATAAGTACGGATCTCATCGATATTGCGGCTGGCATTATAAAATCGAACCTCGGCCGTCGCCGCAAGCCAGGGTTCAAATGCTGCCTCTCCCGACAGGAGCAGGGGCAGAAAAAATCGCTGGGGAATCGTGTCGCTTATGAGTGGAAGCACCTGCTGCAGCCCGTCGGATCGCTGCGGCTTCAAAACGTCCGGAGCAGAATCTCCGGCCATCTCCCGGCGCCCCTGCATAAGCCGGCTGATATCCTGCAGGCTGATCGGCCCCTTCAGGTAGGACATGACCCAGCGGGTTTCAAACAACAGCGGCTCATCCTGATGCGCGGAGGTGAGCAGAAACTGACGTCCTTTCATGTCAGAGAGCATCTTCCGCGCCATCGACCGGTCCAGAATTCCCTCACTGGCTCCGACAATGCCGTCAATGACGCGATTCTGGTCCTGGGTTGTCTGCAGGCGACCGACAAACCAGGTACCGATATTTGACAACCCCTTATAATCAAGATCAACCGGGTTCTGCGTCGAAAGGACGACGCCTATGCCATAGGCCCGTGCCTGTTTCAGCAGAAGCAGCATCGGCTTCTTTGATGGCGGGTTGCCTATGGGCGGGAAATAGCCAAAAATTTCATCCATATAAAGCAATGCCTTCAGAGATGACGTACCCTGCTGCCGGCGCATCCAGCCGATGAGCGCGTTCAGCAGCAGGGTGACGAAAAACATCCGTTCCGCCTCTCCAAGATGGGCAATGGAGAAAATTGCCGTCTGCGGTTTCCCATCGCTGCCGTAAAGGATTCGCTGAATATCAAGCGGCTCTCCCTGCAGCCAGGAAGCAAAAGAGGGGCTGGCGATAACGTTGTTTATCGACATTGCCAGTTTCATGCGTTCCGCCTGCGGGAAAAAACTTGCAAGGCCAAAAACACCCACTTTCTCAAAAGGCGGATTTACGATCGCCCCGATCAGTGATTCCAGATCAAGGTCTTCGCCCTTGCGCCAGTGGTGAAGCAGAATAGAGGAGATGAGAATATGTTCCTTGCTGGTGAGGGGGTCTGCCTTGATATCTACCAGCGACAGCAGGCTGGTGGCTGCTGAACCAATCATTGCCTGCAGCCCGTCCAGATCATTCAGGAGTTCTGGCGCAGGGGCTGCAAAACCGGCCATGATTGACACCGGCGCACCGCTCGTACTGCCGGGGGTATAAATCGTCATTTCAGTCTTCTGACGCAGTGCAGCAATGCGATCCGCCCCCTGCCCCCAGGAGGCAAGACCATCTTTCCACTCAAGGGAGGTCTTTTCGGCAAGCTGGGAAATCGAGAGGTTCTTGCGTGAAGCCTCGGCCGGATCTATCCATGGTTCAAAATCAGCCGGTTCCAGTCTCGGGAAAGTCAGCAGCAGGTTGCCCATATCCCCTTTCGGATCAATGACAATAGACGGAATATCATCCATGATCGCCTCTTCGATGAGCCCTATCCCCAGCCCCGTCTTGCCGCTGCCCGTCATGCCGATGATAACCCCGTGCGTGGTGAGGTTTTTGCTCTTATAGAGCAGGGGCAGATTGGTGACCGGTTCATTGCCGATTGCCAGTTCTCTTCCGAGATACAGCAGCCCCAGTTTTTCATACCCAAGATTCGTTTCCATGGGATACCTCATTTAATTAGAGTGCTTTGCATAGTCAGGCTATTCGTTCGAGATCAAGATATGCGAGAAATAGTACCGCCAGGCTTCCTGAAATAGCTATCCTTTGGGTACCTATGATAATTATGCCTCAGATACAATTTCGAGCAAAACCTCGCGGTCGGGCAGACAGGCGCTTATTTGAGGCGGCCTTTTTCAGATTGCAGAGCTCGTGCCGCCACTATACCCTCCGGTGCTCTCTGTCATTACTTACTCCTTCAGAAATAATGTCAAGTTTTTCCTAAATTAATGATTATATTTGGCTCCATATTGGAGCTGGCAGGCCAGAGTCCAGGAGCGGAGGTAACACATTTATTTTGCCCGACTACGACATCGTGGTTATATTCAGTCGGGTTGATTTGATCCCCTCGCATGTGATCTAAAAACGGCTCGGGCAGCAACCCTGGAACTGATTGAATCACACCGGGAAGGTGAAGGCTGTTTTATTGATGAGCGAGCCTTCTGCAAGATGGTCTTCTTGCCCAAACCCGGCGGTATACTCAAAAATTCATCCTCGAAATAGTAAGTATCTGCACCCCAAGGGTACTTCTTTCAGGGCGTCTAGTGGTAAAATTTCTCTCATGCCTTGATTATGAGCGAAAATTTTCATTTTGCATAAGGCTCGAGCAACTGAAAAAAATCAGACAAAAGGTTTCTTCGGCTGACATGAGGCAGATAAGCATCGTAAAAGGACTTGATATCCCGATAGGCGGAAAGCCATCACACACCATGACGAACGGCAGACCGGTGAACCATGTGGCTCTCGTCGGTGATGATTACCCCGGCATGAAACCGACCATGCTTGTCAACGTCGGCGACCGTGTCACCTGCGGCCAACCGCTGTTTTCCGATAAGAAGAACAGTGGCGTCACCTTTACGGCTCCCGGCAGCGGCGAAGTTGTTGCGATTCATCGTGGCGCCAAGCGCAAGTTTGAATCTCTGGTCATCAGGCTTGAAGGCGATGAGACACTCACCTTTTGCCCCGCAGCAAGCGACCCGGATGACAGAGACCCGCAAGATCTGCGCAGACTGCTTATCGATTCCGGTCTCTGGTGCGCGCTCAGGACCAGGCCCTACGGCAAGATACCCGCCATAGACACGACCCCGGCATCCCTTTTCGTTACCGCCATCGATACCTCGCCGCTGGGTCCTGATATGGAAGGCATCATTGCCCGTGCCGAAGCTGATTTTATGGGCGGTCTCAAAGCGCTTGCGAGATGCCTTGAGGTCCCTGTCTACCTCTGCCAGGCAATAGAACAGCAGATTGTCACGGTTACAATTCCCGGTGTTGAGCAGGTTGCTTTTGCCGGTCCCCATCCGGCCGGACTGCCTTCTACCCATATTCATTTTCTCGACCCGGTTCATGAAAACAAAACGGTGTGGCATGTGGGGGCGCAGGACGTCATTGCCATTGGCGCCCTTTTTCGTACCGGGTCGCTGCAAACTGATCGGATTGTGGCCCTCGGCGGACCGGCGGCCAAGGAACCCAGGCACATCCGAACCAGGGTCGGTGCCAGTATTGGCGAGCTCTGCGGTAAGGAATTGGCCGATGGTCACGTCAGGGTCAGGGTGATATCGGGGTCTGTACTGGATGGTCGGCAGGCTGATGATATCCGCGGTTTTCTCGGCCGGTACCATCAGCAGATCAGCTGCCTGCAGGAGGGAGACGGAAGGCAATTCTTTGGCTGGCTTCGGGCCGGAGGCGACCGCTTCTCCATAACCAAGGCCTTTTCATCATCATTCAAAAAGCCAACCATTTTACCTTTTGACACGGCTGTCTGGGGAGGGGATCGGGCGATCTTTCCTCTTGGCACCTACGAAAAGGTGATGCCGCTTGATGTCATTCCCGTCTACCTCCTGAAAAGTCTCGCTTCCGGTAATACGCAAAAGGCCAAGGAGCTCGGCTGCCTTGAGCTGGTGGAGGAAGACCTGGCCCTGTGCTCATATGTCTGCCCCGGCAAGAACAACTTCGGCCCGATGCTGCGGGAAACCCTTTCAACAATCGAAAACGAAGGTTAATTACGACCGGTCTGAATAATGAAATCACTGAATAAATTTTTTCTCGATATAAAACCGTACTTTGCCAAAGGTGGTAAACTCGAGAAACTCTATCCGCTCTACGAAGCGACGGACTCGTTTCTCTTCTCAACGACGAAATCAACACGATCCGCACCGCACGTCCGGGATGCCATCGATCTGAAACGGATCATGATCACCGTGATTATTGCCCTGGTACCCTGCACCATCATGGCCCTGTGGAATACCGGCTACCAGGCCAACAGCGCCCTGGTAGCCATGGGCTCTCTGCCTGCAGGCTGGCGTGGTGCAATCATGCAGGGGGTTGGCATCGACCCCGGATCGATCCTCTCGAATATCATCCATGGCTCGCTCTATTTTTTCCCGATCTACATCGTCACGGTAGTGGTCGGCAGCATCTGGGAAGCGCTGTTCAACCTGATCCGGGGGCACGAGTTTTCAGAAGCCTTCCTGGTTACCAGCCTGCTTCTCCCGCTCACACTGCCGCCGACGATCCCGCTCTGGCAGGTTGCCGTCGGGGTCAGCTTCGGCGTGGTTTTTGCCAAGGAGGTATTTGGCGGCGTCGGTAAGAATTTCATGAACCCGGCACTCGCCTGCCGTGCCTTTATCTATTTTGCCTATCCGGCCCAGATGAGCGGCGACAAGATATGGACGGCGGTAGACGGATTGAGCCGTGCCACACCGCTTGGCGTCATGGCTCAGACATCCTCGCAAAACCCGATCGCAGCACTCGACATCACCTGGTTTCAGGCCTTTATCGGGACCATCCCGGGTTCAATGGGCGAGACCTCGGCGCTGGCCTGCCTGCTCGGAGCCGCCCTGCTGCTTGTTACCGGCATTGCCTCCTGGCGAATCATGCTGTCAATGCTGATCGGCGCTGTTGCAACAACAATCTTTTTCAACCTGCTCCCCGAACCGGCAAGCCCGCTCTATGCGATCCCGGTGCACTGGCACCTGGTACTCGGAGGGTTTGCCTTCGGTCTCGTATTCATGGCTACTGACCCTGTTTCAGGGGCACAGACCCAGGCCGGACAATGGATGTACGGTATTCTCATCGGTTTTCTGTCTATCCTGATACGAGTTGCCAATCCGGCCTATCCCGAAGGGGTCATGCTGGCAATCCTGATGGGAAATGTCTTTGCCCCGCTTTTCGATTACTTTGTCATTCGCGCCAATGTAAAAAGAAGGACACTTCGTCATGGCTGAAGAACACCCGCTTAAACCATTCTACTCGGTGCTGGTTCTGGCCTTTGCCTGCTCGGCGCTCGTTGCTGCTGCGGCTGTCGGACTACGCCCGCTCCAGGATGCAAACCGCAGCCTTGACCAGAAAAAGAACATTCTGGCTGCTGCGGGCATCTACCAGATAAATAAACCGGTCGCCGAACAGTTCGAATCCATCGAAGCAAGAATTATCGAACTTGGCTCAGGAAAATTTGTGGACCCGGGGAAAATCGATCCCGCATCTTTCAACCAGCTTGCCACGGCACTATCAGACAATTCCGGCAAGGAGTTGGATAAAAGTATTGATATCGCCGGAATCCGGCGGTTGGAAAACTATTCACTGGTCTACCTGGTAAAGAAAAACGAAAAAGTGGACGAGATCGTCCTGCCGGTTCGCGGCAAAGGACTCTGGTCAACGTTATATGCATATGTCGCAATCGATGCCGACCTGAACACGGTTCGCGGTGTCTCGTTTTATCAGCATGGAGAAACCCCCGGCCTCGGAGGAGAAGTTTCCAACCCGCGCTGGCAGAAGAGCTGGCAGGATAAAAAACTTTTTTCACCGCAGGGCCAGCTGCAGTTTGATGTGGTGAAAAGCGGTACGCAGGTCAGCCCTGAAAACGCCATTTACCGGGTCGACGGGCTCTCCGGAGCGACCCTTACTACCCAGGGGGTGGACAGACTGATGCGCTTCTGGTTCGGTCAGCACGGTTTCCAGCCGTTTTTTGAAGAGGTAAGAAAACAGGGAGGCTTCAATGGCTGAAACTCGTAAAGAACTCCTTCTTCGCTCAATATTCAAGCGCAATCCCATCGCGCTTCTTGTACTTGGCATCTGTTCCGCCCTGGCGGTCACCGGGCAGATGTCAACAGCACTTGTCATGGCTATCTGCGTGACGCTGGTTACCGCCTTTTCCAGCCTGACCATCAGCATCGTACGCTTCCAGATTCCCAGTACCGTGAGAATCGGCATCCAGATCATGGTGATAGCCACCCTGGTCATCATCGTTGATCAAATTCTCAAGGCTTTCTATTACGAACTGTCCAAACAGCTGTCTATTTTTGTCGGGCTGATCATTACAAATTGCATTGTCATGGGACGTGCCGAAGGATATGCCATGTCCAACCCGCCGATCTCCAGCTTCATTGACGGTATCGCCAACGGTCTTGGCTATGGCTTCGTCCTGATGACGATCTCCTTCGTTCGTGAGCTGTTCGGCTCCGGCACCATCTTCGGTATCGAGATACTGAAACTGGTGACCCACGATGGCTGGTATGTCCCCAACGGCATGCTCGTTCTGCCGGCCAGTGCTTTTTTCCTGATAGCCTTGCTTATCTGGGTAATACGGACCCTTGATCCGGAACAGCAGGAGAAGAACTGATGCATTATCTTGACATTATTTTCCGATCCGTTTTCATAGAGAATCTGCCGCTCAGTTTCTTTCTGGGGATGTGCACCTTCCTAGCCATCTCCAAGCAGGTTAAAGCGGCCCTGGGGCTCGGTCTTGCCGTGCTGGTACTAACGGCAATCACCGTGCCCCTGAATAATTTTCTGCTCAATACGCTGTTCAAGGCCGGTGCACTTGCCTGGCTCGGTCAGCCGGATATCGATCTGAGCTTTCTCGGCTTGATGATCTATATCGCCACCATCGCCGCCATCGTCCAGGTTCTGGAAATGGTGCTCGACCGCTTTGTTCCCGCCCTCTATAACACCCTGGGTATCTTCCTGCCCCTGCTGACGGTCAACTGTGCCATTCTCGGAGCATCTCTTTTCATGGTGGAACGTGATTACACCTTTCTGGAAAGTGCCGCCTATGGCTTTGGCGCCGGGGCCGGTTTTCTGCTGGCGGTGGTTGCCCTGGCAGGAATCCGGGAGAAATGCGAATACGCGACCCCGCCGAAAGGATTGCGCGGACTCGGCATGACCTTTATTACCGCCGGTCTCATGGCTATGGCCTTCATGGGACTGGCTGGCATGAGACTCTAGCAGGGAGAACGCTCAATGAACGAAATAGTCTATGGCGTCGGGATATTCCTCATTCTTCAGTTTCTGATGGTCCTGCTTATTGTCCTTACCAAGAAATCACTGTTGCCCGAAGGGGATATAAGCATCATCATAAACGGGACAAAGAAACTGGTGACCAAGCCGGGCGGCAAGCTGCTGACCTCACTTGCCGATCAGGGGATTTTCCTTTCCTCAGCCTGCGGCGGCGGCGGCAGTTGCGCCCAGTGCCGCTGTATCGTTAACGAAGGCGGCGGGTCCCTGCTGCCGACCGAAGAAGCGGCAATCACCCGCCGGGAGGCGCGCGAAGGATACCGTCTGTCCTGCCAGGTGCCGGTTAAACGGGACCTGGACATCGAAGTGCCGCCTGAAATGCTCGAGACCAGGAAATGGCAGTGCCGGGTCAAGTCAAATGAAAACGTTGCGACATTCATCAAGGAACTTGTCCTGGAGTTGCCGGAAGGCGAACAGGTTGACTTCAAGGCCGGCGGCTATATCCAGATCGAGGTACCTCCGCACGAACTGGACTACCAGAGTTTTGACATCGATGGCCGGTTTCTCGGTGACTGGAAGAAATTCAAGATGTTCCAGTACAAATCACATGTGTATATACCGGTCACCAGGGCCTATTCGATGGCCAACTACCCCGGTGAGAAAGGCATTATCAAGCTCAATGTGCGTATCGCCAGCCCTCCTCCGGGGCAGGTCGCCGCGCCTCCCGGGCAGGTATCCTCCTATATTTTCAATCTCAAGCCGAAAGACGAGGTCACCATCTCGGGACCCTTCGGCGAGTTCCTGATCGAGGCAGGAGAAGAGGAGATGGTCTATATCGGCGGAGGGGCCGGCATGGCACCGCTGAGAAGTCATATTTTCGAGCTTTTCAAGCAGGAACAAACGAAGCGCACGGTTTCCTACTGGTATGGCGGCCGATCAATGAAAGAGGTCTTTTACCAGGAAGAATTCGAGGAGCTGGCGGCAAAACACGAGAACTTCAGGTTCCATCTCGCGCTGTCTGAGCCACAGCCCGAAGACAACTGGACAGGATACAGCGGATTCATTCACCAGGTACTCTATGATCATTACCTGAAAGATCACCCGGCCCCTGAGGATATTCACTACTATATATGCGGCCCGCCGATGATGCTCTCCTCTGTCCAGAAGATGCTCGATGATCTCGGCGTTGAACGCGAGAATATCCATTTCGACGATTTCGGCTGACGGAACAAAGGAGTTTTCCCATGAACCTGTTCATCGTCACTCTTTTTATAACCTTCCCGCTGTTTTTCTGCGCGGCCCTCCTCTTTAACTCCTGCCGGAAACGTATCAGAAAGACCAGTCACGGCGGCTGCCACCAGAGCGGCGGTGGTGCGGGCTGCAGTTG
>JAHEMX010000054.1 GCA_024643445.1 Desulfobulbaceae bacterium
GTCGTTGCCGTAGCGCAGCGGGAAGCTCTGCAGGCGACTCCGCATGACCTGAAACCCATCGAAATTCGCCTCCAGAGCAGTGCAGAGATCCTGCATGGACAGCGTCTTGTCGGTAAACACCATTTTCTTAATGATGGCGAGAGAATCGGCAATATTGGCAATACCGACGAGCAGGGGGCTGGTGAAATTATATCGGGCACCGCCCTGCACGGCGTCTTTTCCGTTTCGAATGCAGTCATGGGTCAGAATCGATACGGACGGCTGCGGCATGGTGTATTTATGGACCTCGTCGATCAGATTACTCCAGACAACATGCATTTTTACCGCCTGCCTGAAATGTTCCTTAAACAGCTCAAAAAACTCGTTAAACGTCTTTATTTCCTGCACAGCCTTGCTGGTAAGGCTGATCTGCTGTTTCGACAGGGCGCACCTTCCCCGGTTCATCGTCACTTCCAGAATTTTGGGCAGGTTCAGCCATCCACCCGGAGCACGCACCCAGCATTTCGGCGTTGCATACTCGACACAACCGGTGGGGGTGTAATCGCGGGCCTCGTCGAGAGGCAGACCGTCATTCTGAAGTGCCTGGACGATTATTTCATCGTTAAAAATCTGCGGGAGTCCCAGGCCCAGACGAATAACCTCGGCAGCGTGTTTTTTAAATCGCCACGGCGAACCGCTGTGGAAGCGGACACTGAAATCGGGCTGATAAAGAGCGACGTTCTCATGAGCATCCAGGCACATGTAGGAAAGATCGTTCGTGGCGTCTTCCCCGTTGCGGTCGATACCGCCTACAGTAAGATGCTGTCCGAATGGATGGCCGCCGTGAAAGTAAACCATTTCCGAGTCGTCGACATGCATAACCTCGTTTGTTTTACACCAGAAACAATTCAATATTTCCTGGGCCATCTCTTCGGTGAGAACATTGTTTTCCAGGTCTCTCTTGAGATAGGGATAGATATATTGGTCGAAACGGCCATAACTCATGGAATAGGCATTGGTCTCTATCATGTTGACCGTATGGGCGAAATAGACGGCCTGTACGGACTCATAATAAGAACTCGCCGGATGAGCAGGAACCCTGCGGCACATTTCAGCGATTTTCTCGAGTTCCTTTTTCCGTTCGTCCACCGTTTCCCGCGCTGCCAGATGTTCCGCCAGTACACTATAGCGCTCGGAGAAAGCGATGATAGCGTCGCAGACGATATCTGCTGCAACAAGAAATTCCCTTTTCTCGAGATCCCCGGGAACCGTCAGGTTTAAGCTTTCCGTCTCCTTGCGGATAGCTTCCTTGATGCCTGCATAACCTTTTTGCAGCAGCAGTTCGTAATCAGGTACACAATGTCCCATCGCATTTTTTTCAAGCGATACGGAAAACAAAAGAGCCTTTCTCGCCCGTAGAATTTCTTCAGGGAACGTTGCATAACAGCGTTCGACCAGGGTCTTTTTCTTCCAGTGCTTCGCCAATTTCTTCAAATCCGGACGGATCGAATGGGGAATTTTCAGGGGATTGACAGCCCGTACCTGCATCGTGTCCATCTCAGCATCGTCCGCCATCCAGCCGGCGAAATTCTCCGGGTAGACGGGAGGACACCTCAGGCGTGATGACTGGTTTCCAACCAGCAGATCGCCCTCATTTATATAAATCGTCATCCTGGAAAGAATCTTTTCCAGGGTTTTAGCTCGTTTTATAAGGATCTGATATTCTTCAAATTCCTTGTAGGCTTCCGTGGCCAGCACGCCGCGTTCGACTCCCACGGTCGGGACGCTTTCGAGAATGACATTCCTCAATTTCTCTATTCGTTTACTTCTCGTTTTCATAGTGCCCGCTGCTGATCAGAAGTTATTTTGTACGGTGCTCCTGGGAAAGGGCTCCCTTCTGTCCCGTTTGCATCGAATGTCACTGCAGATTAGCCTTTCAACAGCCGCCAGGCAACCAGATTCACCTTTACCTCCAGAGAATCTACCGAACCGTCAGATTGCATAACTCCCGGCAATGACTCTTTCAGTTTCAAGGTCGAAGGCAAACGGCCTGCCCTTGGAAATCTTGTCAGTCACCCGGAGATGAATATCCTCGTGATTCCTGACTGATATCACGGGTAGGCCGGGGCTGCGGGAAAAGAGGGCCGGCCAATTTTTTAAGAAAGGCAGGCAGGGCAATGATCGTCGCGACTGACGGACTGGTGTTAATGGCTTATTTCATCAGGGCGTTGCAGGCTCGGGCTATCTGATCTCACGAGGACTGCAGAGATGTTCCGCATGAGCGGAAACACTGCCGCATGCATCACATGAATATTTCATGGAACATATCTTTTCTTCGCACACCCTGAGCGCGGATGCACCGCACAAATTGCTGTCCAATTTTTCCCTGGCCGGGTTGCAGAGGCTGCTGGAATGTTCTGCGGACACGCCGCAGTTTTTGCACACATAAATCATCACAACCTTCCTTTCGCACGAGTTGTAGAAAATGGCCGCGTTTTTGTATTGAGGTAAGCATACGTTGCCCATCCAACGCAAAGTCTACGCTTGAAATAACCGAATATCGGCCACTTGGCTCCGTGGCGAAGAGCCCAGGAAAAGCGGAGCCAACGGTAAATTTAAGCGGTGCATCAGGGACTGTCAATGGCTGGTGAAGAGAAGCGCCAGCCTCGCGCCTGGCGTTCACGAGTTGAGACAGCCTGCCTGTCAAACCGCCTTGTTTTTTACCATGCGTCAGCAGGTAAATCGCAAAAGCGAGGTACCGGGGCGGGTGGTAGCGACCCGTCTCTGGTGTAAAGTCCCAGCTCCTGAAACAATGGTAACCGGATGAAAAAGTTGGTTCGTCATGCTAAGCTAGGAAGGTATACTCACCGTCAGGAAACAAAAAGCAGGACCTGACTCCTTCCCCTATGCGAAGCACCTGTGGAGGAACAAGACATCAAGAAGAGTACAAAAAAAAGATGGCTCTGGGCTGGCGGGATTATTCTCCTGCTTGGTCTCTATCAGTCATTGACGCCGCTGTATCGTGAACAGGAGAAAGCACTCCTGAGTCAGATACGTGATACGGTAAAAGAGTCATTTCCTGAACAGACAGAGAACTACGCAGGAACGATTGGTCTTTTTCCTTATGCAGCAAAGCAGGGAGGGCTAAGAGAAGATAATCAGCGTCAAGTTGCGGTGGTCCTGGTGCATGGACTGGATGATCCCGGCAAGGTGTGGCAGAACCTGGCACCAACGCTGGTAAATGAAGATTTTGCTGTCTGGCACCTGGAATATCCAAACGATCAGCCGATCGTTGAGTCTGCCCTGCTGTTTAATGAAGAACTGAGAAAACTTCGCTCCCTCGGTGTTCATCATCTCACCATCGTTGCCCACTCCATGGGAGGACTTGTCTCCCGTGAGTTGCTGACGAGCACCACCATCGGTTATAGCCGTGCCCTGCAGCAGCAACAGGTGCCGAAGGTTGAAGAACTTGTCATGGTCGGAACCCCGAACCATGGCTCACAAATGGCACGATTCCGAATCCTCTCAGAGCTGCGCGATCATCTGGACCGGCTGCTCAAAGGAGAGGCGCTTGGACTCGGCTTCGTCCTCGACGGTGCCGGTGAGGCGAAAATTGATCTGCTGCCGGGGAGTGCTTTCCTGACCGAGTTGAACTCTCGACCACAGCCCGAGGGCGTGAAAATGATCGTTATTGCCGGCATCACAGCACCATGGAGTGAAAGTGATGTGGCTGATTGGCTCCGCACGATTGATGAGAGCATCGGGGAAAACCGATCCGAGGAGGTGCAGAAGATAGGGACGGTGATGAAATCCATGTCCAACGGGCTGGGTGACGGCCTGGTCACTCTTGAATCGGCTCGTCTTGCCCATGTCCCCTTTATAACCGTTCCCGGAACGCATCTGTCAATGATTCGCAATCTTACCGTGGACAGTGAGCGTGTCCCGCCGGCGGTGCCGCTGATAGTCAGGCTGTTAAAAAGCGACAGGACGTTGTCATCTGAATAAAAACCGGTTTCCAAAGGCACCCCCCGGCGCAACAGGTCCAATGTTCGCATACTGGAGCAGATAAAATATGAGCTCGCACCATCTCCTTCCGGAACAGGGAGCGAAAATCACTGCTGGGTCTTGGTCAGCTCAAAGATGCTCTTCTGCGGTTGCCGGATGGTTTTCCTGGCACCGATAGCCGGGAGCAACGCATTATTTTCCCTGTCGATTACAGGGTGTCTTTCCCGCCACGGGGGAAACGTTGCGGAAGCGATCGTCTCGGCATGGGCAGACTTGGAACGATTGTCGTGCAGCCCGGAACAATGGGCTTGAATATTATGATGTTTGCAGATATAAGAATACACATTACCGGTAACCGATAACGGCGTCATGTAACGGGGGAAGCATGATTAGTAAAGTCAACAGGCTGATAGAGGCGATGTCCCGGGAACTTCCCGGCGTGCTTTCGGCCGCAGTTGTGACCGTAGATGACGGACTCTCCATTGCCGAGGTCAGCAGGGTCGATGGACTCGAGACTGCTGCGGCATCTGCCTATCTGGCATCGATTGTCAAATCGAACGGCAAGGCCATCGGCCTGCTTGCCGATAATGAAGTCACCGATGACATCCTGATAACCACCACCAAATACCATTTTATCATCAGACATGCCCCTGATCAGCCGTTCTTCATTTTTGTCATGACAACCAGGGACGAATGGCTTGGCAAGGCACGCATGCTGATGAAAAAGTTTGAAACGGAACTCGCGCGTTTTGCCGATGAGCTCGTCGAGCAGTTCCGTCAGGCAGGGGTGTGAATCACACCCGGGTGGGCAGGCAATGGTGCAACTCACCCGGTCTGCAGGGGAGAGACCTCCCGGCACTCTCCCCCTTTTTTCTTCTGGCCGCTTCTCCTGGTCAGGTTAGGCAAGGTACTCTTTTGTCTTAAAGATTTGCTGCCTGTGCGATGATTTTCGCATTTTTCTTGATTGAAAGCCGAATCCAGCCAAGATTGGTGTTTTTATCGGCAACGATCACCAGGAAAGCCTCGCTGCCCACTGGAGCAAACATGACGGGTCCGTCACCATATTCGAGCATGGTCATGTTTAACTCGCCCTGGCCGAGTTGAGAACCCATGGATTCAGCAGAGCCGAAACCTGAGGAGGCGATGGCTCCGATCATTTCAGCATCGATGCCGCTGCGGGCAATACTGTCGAGAAGAAAGCCGTCACGGCCAACCAGGCATGCCGTATGAACCCCCTCAATGTTGGTGAACTCGGCAAGAACTTTTTGGATGTCAGTCATTTCAGTATCCTCTGTTGGGGTTGACTCTTTTGTATCCGGGGCAGAAACAGGAGCGATCGGTTCCTGTCTGATTTCATCCCTGTTTGTCTCGGCGTCAGGTTCGGCTGCCGTAGCCGCTTCTTGATCTGGAATTGTGCCGGGAAGCAGGTCTTCCAGTTTGTCCTGAAGCAAAACGGAAACATCGCCGGGAGCAAGATCATCCGCTATCGTGCTCGCCTGATCTCCCTCCTCGTTGAGTTTTGCGGCAACCTCGTCATTTCTCATGGCCGCCTCGAAGAGGAGCGACTCCAGGCTCTTGTTGATGCTGACAACGGGCGGCTCTGCGCCGCGAATATTCTGCAGGGAGCCGCCGTGAAATTCGAGTACCTTGAAGAATGCTTCTTCTCCGGTGATCTGTCCGCAGATTGCATGGACGACCTCACCGTCCAGGAAGAAGATCATGCCCTCTTCCTGGTTTGTCGTAATTTTGAGTGCAGAAGTGGCATGCGCAAGACCGTTGAGCTGGATGATGTCCATCAGATCCACGCCGCTGATGGTGCCCTGAAATCCATCGTTGTGCTTTAAAACATCCTTGATAACTGCACGCATGTCCTTGATGTCAAAAGGTTTTTCGATAAACCGCAGACTTCCGCTCATCATCGCTTCCCGTTCGTAAGCACTGGATGGATAGGCGGTCATGATAACGACGCCCGTTGCCGGATAGCGATTGTTTATCTCGATGAGCAGATCAAGCCCGCTCATGCCGGGCATATTGATGTCCGTTATGACCAGTTCGACCGATTTGTCGCTGAGTACGGCAAGCGCTTCCTCACCGGATCCGGCGGACAGAATCTCCACGTCAGGCATGCCTTTGTTAAGATTTCTCTGGAGCATCCAGAGCATATCTTCTTCATCATCAACGACGAGAACTCTTTTCATGGTTTTCCTCTACGGCGGATTTTCCCGGCATGGTGAAGCTATCCGCAGAATCCCGGCGACCTTGATCCCCCCTGGATTCTCCGGTCAGCAGGAGATTATGCAGAGATCATACCAGAAGACCGGGAACGTTTTTGCCAAGGTAAGATACGGTAAATATTAAAGGAAATATGAATCACAAGATGCTCTGGGCGGGTAATGACGCGGCAGTATGGTCAGAAACCAACCACATGGTTCAAAACAGACCACTTTTCTTGTTCGGGGTGCGTGAGAGTTTGTTACGCAGGGTTGTTCTGGATATGCCAAGCACCCTGGCGGCTTCGGACTTGTTGTTGCCGCAACGGTTGAGAACCCGCCGGATGTGCTGCTGTTCCGCCTCCGCGAGCGTGAGTGGCGGAACGCTCGTCCGGTCCGCCGACTCCTTCACCTGGCGGGTCAGTCCGGCAAGCGACAGCCAGTCCGACTGGCTGAAAATAACCTCACGCTCCAGCAGGTTTCTGAGTTCCCTGATATTGCCCGGCCAGTTGTAGGCACGCAGGGCATCGTGCGCCCCGTTCGTGAATCCCCTGATATTTTTTTTCATCTCACTGTTCAGTCGGTGCAGGAAGTAATCGGCAAGCAGGAGAATATCGTCTTTCCTGTCTCTCAGGGCAGGCATGGCAACGGGAATGACATTGAGCCGGTAAAACAGGTCTTCCCGGAACCGGCCTCGCCGTATTTCCTCTTCAAGGTCGCTGTTGGTCGCGGCAATGATCCTGAGATGAACCTTTATCTCCTTGAGCCCGCCAACCCGGCGAAAGGTCGATTCTTCGATGAGACGCAAGAGCTTCGGCTGCAGGGCGATCGGCAGATTACCGATTTCATCAAGAAAAAGCGTTCCGCCGCTGGCCACCTCCACCAACCCTTTTTTGTTGCTGCGGGCGTCGGTGAAGGCTCCCTGGTCGTAACCGAAGAGTTCAGACTCGATCAGGTTGGCAGAAAGGGTCCCGCAATCGACCTTCACAAAGACGCCGCTCTGCAGGCTCCTGCCGCGGTGAATGGCCTGGGCGACAATCTCCTTGCCGGTACCGGTTTCTCCGGTGATCAGCACGGGGGAGTCGACTTCTGCGGCGGCCATGATAGCCGCCTTAACCAAACGCATGGGTTCGCAGGCGCAGATGAGGGATTCGGAACTGCTGTGCTGATTTTTCAGCAGAGCCTGTTTTTCCATGAGCCGGGACTGCATGAGGCGATGCAGAACGGTACGGAATTCAATGAGGTCGAAGGGCTTGACGATATAGTCAAGGGCTCCGGCCTTGAGCGATTCCACCGCCGTCTTGGCGTCATTAATACCCGTCAGCATGACCACACCGATATCGGGGAAGACGGCTTTTATTTCTGGAATAAGCGAGATGCCGTCGGTATCGGGCAGGCCGATATCGAGAAAGACCAGATCAATGACCGAAGAGTGAACAATCTCCAGGGCCTCCCGTCCGGTGGCTGCGGCTTCGACGCCGTAACGCTCCCTTCGCACGACGGAGGAAAGGGAGAAACGAAGGTCGTCGTTGTCGTCGACGATAAGGACGGTACCCATGGTCAGCCTGTCTTGTAAAACATGGTGAATGTTGTGCCCTTTCCTTCGGTGCTTTCAACACTGATGGTCGCGTCATTTTCTTTCAGGGTTCGGTAGACTATCGACATACCCAGCCCTGATCCGTTTGTTTTGGTGGTAAAAAACGGCTCAAAGACTTTTTCGGCAGCAGCTTTGGGCATGCCGGACCCGTTATCCCCGAAGGTGACTTTCACGAAGTGTGATCCCTGGGGCAGGAGGTGGTTCATTTTTATATACCTGGGCAATTCCTGCCGCTTCAGTGACTCGGCACTGATCGTAATGGTGCCCTCCTGCCTGATGGCATCAATGGCGTTGAGAAAGAGATTCAGGAAGACCTGCTGAATCTGGTTCGGATCGGCGTTTACCGGCGGCAGGCCCTCTTCGAAATTTTCAACGAGGGTAATTCTCTGCTTTTCAAGTTTATTGCTGATCAGCGGCTTTGTTTCGGCGAGAATACTCCTAAGCGAGGAACTCTGTTTCTTGGGAATTACCGGCCGGGCATAGGAAAAAAAGTCCGTCAGCAGTTCATTGAGCCGGTCGACCTGGCGGATGATTCTTCGGGAGCATTCCAGCCGCTCTTCTTCCGAACCGGCACCTTCTTCGATTGACTGGGCCATTATTTTAATACCCGCCAGCGGGTTTCGCACCTCGTGGGCGACGGCGGAGGCGATCTCTGCAACGGTGGAGAGACGGTTCATCTTTTCCATTTCCCGCTGCACATAGTACAACTCTGAGATATCGGCGAGCAGGATGATAAAGCCAAGATCCTGGCTTTCAACATCCCTTCTGGTGAGCACCGAACAGCGCAGGATTAATTTTTCTTCATTCCTGTTTATCAGCGTGATTTCCCTTTCCTTGTTATGTCCCTTGTTGCTCTCGAAGGCCAGAAGGAGCGCACTGTTTTCTCTGCCGACGATGGATTCCAGTCTGCGACCTTCCAGCTCCGGCGCGAAGTGGTGCAGAATCTTTCTGGCAATGCCATTGCTTTTCAGGATAACCCCCTTGGCATTGAGGGTGATAAGTCCGTGCTGAAGTCCCTCGATAACGGAGTTGGAAAATTCTTTTTCCTCGCGCAGGGCGATGATGGAGGCTCGCAGGTCGTTGACGATATCGATCAATTGCAGGTCCATCTTGCGGGTATCAATGATTTTACCGATAATGTCGGCAATGGCGTGCAACAGCTCTTCCGTCTGAGCGTTTTGCTGGTGATCCGTCGGGATAAAGAGGCATAAAACGCCGGACACCGTGCCCTGACTGGAGAAAGGCACACAGTAGTGCCCGTGCGGAAATCCTAATCTGTTCTGTAAACATTGTTTGACCGGAATATCGCTGATATAGAGCAGTTTATTGGTCGAGGCGGCCCTGCCGCAATAGCACTGCCCGAAAGCCATTTCTTCACAGGCAAGGGTGTGCTCCTTCGTCAGCCCGTAGTGAACATTTAGTTTCAGCGTTTGTGAGTCCTGTTCAACCAGGAAAATCACTGCCATCGGCAGAAGGTCAAGTTCTTCCAGGTTTACGGTGTAGGCGAGTATTTCCTTGAGCCGGTCCTTGAGCAGTTCAGGGCCGAGAGACATTTTCAGAATCGCACTGATGACCTCGAACTGAAAGGCTCGGCTGACAAGGGCCATGGTATTCTGCCGGATGGCCTCGTGATTGCGAATGAAAATGGCAAAAATGGAGCCGCCCGGCAGGGCAGAAATGATGAACTGGACGGGAAACACATGCCCGTGGCGATGGACGGCGCGTTCATGGACCTGCAGGGTTACCGGAGACTCGCTCGACTGCTGCTGGTGCATTGAGCGGAGTCGGGGGGAGGGATGAGAGGCCGGTTCGCCGGGCAGGATGAGTTTGAACAGGTTTTCCCCGAGGACCTCACCATATTTCCAGCCGAACAGCTTTTCTGCCTGCAGATCCCAGGAGAGAATCAAATCCTGGGCATCACAGAAAACCACCCCGTACTCTTCCGGCTTTGTTCTCATGATGTTTTGGGCGTCCTGCTGCAGATGTGCCATTGCGTGCCACTACCTGTTGCTGATTCGGATCGTATGGTAACGCTGCAGAAACAGCGCACCGAAAGCCGGACGGTGAAAGTATCTGCTTTCGACCTGGTTGCCAAAGCAGGTTGAAAGCTCTTGCCGATCTACAGGCATCCATCGGAAATGGCGAGTTATTCCTGTTACGATTTTTTAACAGAATAATAACAAAGTAACAAGAAGGAGCTTTGTTTGATTGGTGGCGGTTCAATCCATTTCTTCCGGCAAAGGCTGGATGGTGCTGGCCGAGACTGGGCTGTTATTTATGGTAATTATCGGTTGTTTTTTGCGCGTAAAGCGACTTTTATTGACAATATCTGCTGAAAATATAACAAGGAAACTGGAAATTGATACTGAGGGAAAATGAAAGCGCCGATGCCTCCTGTTAAAAAGTACCTGACCACCAAAGATGTTGCGCAATTACTGCAAGTTAACGAGAAAGCGGTGTACCTGCTTGTCAGTGAGAAGGGGCTGCCGGCAACGAAGGTGACAGGCAAGTGGCTGTTCCCCCGTCATTTCGTCGAGGAATGGCTTGACAGTTCTATCGCCAATCTTCCTTCTGCCCGGGGACATTATCTTGAAAGCGGACGTCTTTTCATCGCCGGCAGCGATGACCTCCTGTTCCAGCGAGCCCTGGGGCTCTACAACAGTTTGAATCGGGAGAATGTCGCTTTTTTCGCCAATATCGGCAGTATGGGAGGCCTGCAGGCCCTGCGACAGAACAGTTGCCACATAGCCGTTTGCCACCTGCTGCAGGATGATAACGAAGAGTATAATTTCCGCTTCGCCGACCAGGAGATGGAGCGTACGCCGGTTTTTATCAATTTCAGCAAGCGGCAGCAGGGCTTGCTTCTCGCACCGGGGAATCCGAAAAAAATTATGAAGATTGCCGATCTCGGCAGGGCCGGTGTCAGGATCGTCAACCGGCCGCTGAGTACCGGTACCCGGCTGCTGCTTGATTACGAGATCAGCCGGGCCGATATTAACGCCACTGACATCGACGGTTACCACATCGAGGTCGGCAGGCACCTCGATGCCGGTCTCGCGGTGCTCGGCGGCAAGGCTGACGCGGCACCGGCGATTCGCCCGGTAGCGGAACTCCTCGGCCTGGATTTTCTGCCGCTGCGCTGGGAACGCTTTGATCTGCTGATACATCGCGACCGGTTTTTCGATCCGGCGGTGCAGCGTTTTGTCAGCCTGCTGCATGAGCCTGCTTTCAAGGAAATGGCAGGCGAATATGTCGGTTATGATCTGACGGTTTCCGGAAAAATGATCTATCCGGACAATGTGCAATTATAGATAATAAAAAGGAGAATGGACATGTTCGGACGCACGGCTTTATTGGCAGTTATCGCGGCCCTGGTTCTGGGGCTGAGCACCCTCGCTTCTGGCGAGGAAAAGATCTTGAAAATGTCGACCACCACCTCGACCGAGGCTTCCGGTCTGCTCGATATACTGCTGCCCGCCTTCAAGGCGGACACCGGCATAGATGTCAAGGTGATCGCCAAGGGGACCGGAGCTGCCATCCGGGATGGCATGGATGGTAATGTCGATGTCATTTTCGTGCATGCCAGGGATCGCGAGGAGGCTTTTGTCGCCGAGGGCTATGGCACCAAGCGTTACGCGGTGATGCATAATGATTTCATCATTGTCGGCCCGAAAGCGGATCCCGCCGCCGTTGGCGGTAGCACCGACGTCTATGCGGCCCTGAAGGCGATTGCGGCCGCCAAGGCCCTTTTCGTCTCCCGCGGTGATGATTCAGGGACCCACACGAAAGAGCAGGAGCTCTGGGAAAAATCAGGCGTTGCCGTTGAGACGATCAAGAAAGAAATTGTCAAGAGCGGCAAAGCGACCAGCGTCTCGTTCATCGAACCCGCGCAGGCTGGCGACTGGTACCGTTCCATCGGGCAGGGCATGGGCAAGACGCTCACCTTCGCCGATGAAAAAGGCGGCTATGCCTTGACGGACCGGGGTACCTATATCAATTACAAATTCGGCAAAACACCGCCTATCGGTCTGGAAATTCTCAGCGAGGGCTCGGAACCGCTCGCCAATCCTTACGGGGTTATCCCGGTCAATCCGGCAAAATTCCCGCATGTCAAAAGTGACTATGCGCAGCAGTTTGCCGACTGGCTCGTCTCGGCCCGGGGCCAGAAACTGATCGGCGACTATAAG
>JAHEMX010000506.1 GCA_024643445.1 Desulfobulbaceae bacterium
TTCAACTTTTCCGAGGTAGCTGCCGATATTGCCGGAATGGTGCTGTACGATCGCATCCTTCGGCTGGGGAGTAAGAAAATAGCCCGATGATGTTTTCCTGCCCATGGCCCGCTCTATCATTGTCGAGGCTTCCCGCAGCACCTGTTGCAGCTCTCCTTCTTCCGCATCCAGCACCCGGCGATAGGCGCCTACCACGTTTTCCACATAATTTGCCGAGCGTAACCGTCCCTCTATTTTCAGGGAACTGATGCCGATTCGACGCAATTCCGGCAGCAGAGCAAGGGAGCTGAGGTCATTCATGGAAAACATATAACCCGATTTGGCCCGCCCGGACGACGGGGAAAATTTACGTCTGCACGGCTGCACGCAATTGCCGCGCAATCCGCTTTTTCCGCCAAAATACGAGGAAAACAGGCAAAGACCCGAATAGGAAAAACACATGGCTCCATGCACAAAAATCTCTATTTCAACGTCAGTTGTTGACGCGATGGCGGTGAGTTCCTTCAGGGTCATTTCCCGGGCAATAACCACCCGGCTGATACCGAGCCGGGCAAGGGCGAGCAGACTGTCACGATTATGGGCCGTCATCAGCGTGGAGGCATGCAGCTTCAAGGTAGGAAAATATCTGTTCACCAGATTGATGACACCCAGATCCTGAACGATCAACGCATCAGGAGCGACCGCCTCGAGATAGGCAAGCGTCTTCAGCAGCTGTGAAATATCGGTCTCACGCACCAAGCTGTTGACCGCTATATAGACTTTTTTGCCCCTTTCGTGGGCCAGGCGGACCATACCCGTAATCTCTTCAAGACTGAGGTCGCGGGCAAGATTTCGTGCATTCAGTTGAGGGGCGCCAATATAGACCGAATCGGCGCCTGCCTCCAGAGCAACGTGAAAATTTTCCACGTTCCCTGCGGGGGCGAGTAATTCCATATAAAAAAGGGTTATCGGGTTTCCATCACTACCCGGTATTCTCCTGTGTTCTCCTTGAGTTGAACCTTGAGTCTGTCAGCCCCTGAGGCGGTGCCGATTCGTCCGGCAGAGGCAGCTCGAACCGGTAGTTGTCTTTCACACCGGGCCGGCGGGAAAACCGGATGAAGCGCGCGGGGATACCCGTAATCAATGAGCGCATCCATGGCCGAGCCAGTGGGAGGTATTGCAAACGATTACATCAACGAGAATAAGATCAAGTTCTTCAATGTCAAAGCAGATGATGGTGGTTTTGATGTCGGGTGGTCGCGCTGTCCTCTCGGTAGCCGCTGCTGTCAGGCGTCGAGACGACAGCGACAAGATTACCGGTCCTTGCCGCCATCGATGGCGCGATTGACGGGCTAGGGTCCCGTTATGCCGGGGCGTAGGGGCGTGCAGCCGGACCTTCTGTGTTTAAGCAGGGCCGAGTTCTACCACGCAGGCCTGCTCCCATCACCATCGATAATGAGTGGCGAGTCGCCCATCATTTCAACCTGTTCCAGAAAAAATCGACCCCTTTCTCATCAACCCGGTTCAGCGCCTCAGGGAAGGCCACGCATTCGGCCGCAAATACCTTTGCGGCTATCTCCTTGATACTGTCTTCATAGCCGAGGGTGACGCATTTTTGCAGGATTATCGGTCCTTCGTCATAAACCTCGTTGGCAAAGTGTACCGTACAGCCGCTCACCATGCAGCCTCGCTGCTTGACAGCCCGATGAACCCTGTCACCATAGAAACCGTCGCCGCAATATATCGGGATCAACGACGGATGAATATTTATCACCCTTCGTTTCAGTGCTTCAGGAGCTGTGTACAACTTCAGATATCCGGCCAGACAGATGACATCGACAGCGTAATCCGCAATGATCTCATTGGTTGCCTCGCTGTTTTTTGCAACAAAGGCAGGATAGCCATAATTTTCAGCTTTCTGGATACCGAGCACGCCCTCGACATTGGAAACGACAACCTGTATCTCAGCATTCAGGCTGCCGCCGAAAATCCTCTCGTGAAAATTGTCAAGGGTTCTGCCGCTGCCGGACAAGAGCACCGCCATTTTCAGCATTTCTACGCTCCATTGAAATAGTTGTTTGTCTCAACGTCCACCTTGTTCAGCCAGTCGGAAATCGCAGCATCATAACGGGCGGTCAGGGCAAAGACCTTTTTGGCCAGGTAGAATCTGGTCTTTCGTGTGGTATTTCCCTGAAGCCTGATTTCGTTGAGAACCTGTTCATAATCCGCCGGATCGACAATTACCGTGACATCCTCGAAATTTTTGGCGGAAGCACGGAGAAGCGTCGGTCCGCCGATATCGATGTTTTCTATCGCTTCCTGCAGGCCGCAACCCGGCTGGGCCACTGCTTTTTCGAAGGCATAAAGGTTTACCGCCACCAGATCAATCTGCTGCAGACCATATGCCGAGCACTGCCTGACATGTTCTTCATTGTTGCGCTGGTAAAGGATTCCCCCATGCACCTTGGGATGCAGGGTCTTTACCCGTCCATCAAGCATTTCAGGAAAGCCGGTAAAATCGGAGACATCCTTTACCGTAAGGCCGGCTTCCCTGAGTTTTTTCGCGGTTCCGCCAGTTGAGAGAATTTCAATCCCGAGGCCGGCAAGTTCACCGGCAAATGTTTCTATGCCTGATTTGTCAGTAAGGCTTATCAGCGCCCGCTCTACCCGTTTCATTCCTCTCTCCTTTCAGGCCACCATTAATCTTTGCGTATGAACTCACGTATTTTCCTGCGATCCCTTTTCCCCGGCCGTTTGCTCGGAGAAACTCCGGGGGCCCGGATGAGTTTGTTCATGGACATCTTCTCTTCACGATCCTTCAGGCTCTGATCTGTCTCCTCATAAAGCAGCCGTGCCTCTGAGGCTGGCCGACGGTAGTTAGAAAGCGCCACCACCGTGACCAGAAAAACGAGTTCATCCTTTTTTATGCTTAAAACATCACCGACATTGAGTTCTTTCGCCGGTTTTACCCGTATGCCGCCCAGATGCACTTTACCACCCTGTACCGCCTGGGTGGCCAGGGACCTGGTCTTGAAAAAACGTGCCGCCCAGAGCCATTTATCAAGCCGGGTTTTTATTGTTTTATCTGACATTGGTTTGATTTTCCCGGAAATAATGGTGTTTTTTTATCGCTGTGGGACATACAGGTTACACCGAATAAACGCTTAAATCATGCAAAAATGATTATAGTGGTGGAAGCACAAGTAAAATAGTAT
>JAHEMX010000507.1 GCA_024643445.1 Desulfobulbaceae bacterium
GTCAGATTTATCAAAAACGTCCTGGCCAGGCCGGTATAGGCGATGCCCGAGCCGATGACCATTTGAATCCAGATGACCAGGAGTTCCGAACCGGTCAACAGCGTTCGCGATTTCCCGATCCAGCCAACCAGGCAGACCAGCAGAGCCAATACCAGGATAAAGAAGAAGGGGGCCAGCGGGAAATGCCCGCCACCAAGCGGCGTGGCCCGGTGATAGATATTATTCAGCGGGGTTACCAGGCAGATGCCGGCTGCGAGGAGAAGCCCGGTAATAATGGCGCGCAGCCTGACATGCCTGGTTATGATGCCTGTTTGCCTGCTATCTTCTGACATGAGTCTCTACGACCAGGCCTCCCGCCTGTTTCCTGAAATGTTTCTGAAATCCGCCGCCAGGTGCTCATGGCTCTCTTCCCCAATGGAACGCCAGATGAGCAGTTGCTTGCGAAGTTCATGAACAAATAATTTATTTAAGCGCTGCCACTGACCTGCTTCACCCGACTCCCGGTGGATTGATAAGTTGATCTCCAGATAGGCGGTGTTATCGCTGGCCGGAGAGAACCGGATGTCCACCCGCTGCATGATGCCGAAATCGAACGGGGCCAGCCAGACCTTTGCCTGCAGGTGCACACGGTTATAATCACTGGAATCCTGAGTACGTTTCAGTTCGTCTGGCCGCTCATCCATCGTCTCGCCTGAAGAGATCAGTTCCACATGGCCGGTTGAGAACCTCCCGTGTGAGATATCCTGATGGCCGGCAAAGTAGTTGTGCAGGTATCCGCCGATCGATTCAAGCTCTTTGAACTTCATGAAAAAGGGCAGGGTAACGGTGATGGTGTCGTTGACCGGTGTCGGCAGGTTAAACGAGCGGTTGACATCCGGTATGGCAATTCTGGCTGCCACGCGTGACGGGTAGATCACCGAAACGAGGACAACACCGATCACCAGAATCATGGCGGCAACACCGGCCATTGATGAATAGTTGACCGTGATGCCTTCCCAGAACGGGGTTGCCGAGAGCAGCGCGGCCGATACCTGGGCCACCAGATAGCCCAAAACCACCGATATCACGGCCAGGGCCAGGGCTTCGGCAACAAAGAGAAAGGCAACATGCGACGGGGCGAGGCCGACCGAAGTGTAAATGGCGATTTCGTTCTTGCGTTCGTATACCGAAGAGATCATCGTGTTGAGAACGATCAGGATGGAAATAAGAAGCGGGATGATGATGTTCGGCACGCCGCTGTAGGCTATCGTGTCGCTGATGTTATAGAGCCAGACGCCGTCATCGGAGCCGGCAAAGATAGCCAGGCTGAACCGATCGACAAGACGCGAGGCGACCTCCTCGGTATTGGTTTCTGCACCGGGCCTGATGGCGACAGCTTTCAGGGTACCGCCCATCGCCAGCAGTGTTTTTGCCGGCACAAAGGCGGTGAGGGCTGCCGGGACGTGGATATAGCGGCCCTGAACACTGCGGATATCCTCACCTGACTCGATTGCTTCCATTTCGACATCGGAGAGTTCTTCTCCCCGTTCGGCGGGAAACGTTACCGGGGTCAGCGGTTCTCCATCGAGATCGAGGGTGGTGTCCAGAACCTCCCCGGGAAAGGTGCCGATGACGGTAAACGGTGTTCCCCAGAGGAGGACGCTGCCTGTCTCTCCAGGAGCCAACCCCAGTTCGGCGGCGGTTGAGTCAGAGACAATGATGCTGCTGTAATCCTCCGGTCCAAACCAGCGGCCTGACGACAGGAGCTTGTCAAGCCCGGTAACATACGGTTCAAAATGGCTCAGTCCGACCAGCCCCTGAACGGTTGTCCCGAGCCCGCCATGCCTGAGGGGTGCCTGGATAGTCTGGCTCGGGGTGGCGGCATCAAGCCAGACTCGCGGGGCCGGGTTGCTGATGGAGCTCATACTGCCTTCCAGTATTTCCACGGCCTGGGGCGGCATACTGCGCCAGTTCAGGTTTTTCAGCAGAAGTCCGTGGTAGGGGGCCTCAGGTTGAAAGAACAGCCTGTTCTGCTGCGAACTCGATTTTACCGTCGTAAAACTCATGATGGTAAAGGTCAGAATAATCAGGGTTGAACAGGTGAGGATGGTACGCAGCCTTCTTCTTCTCAGGTTGGACACGCCGAGGAAAAATGCGGCAACAAATGCCTTCCAGCGACTGATTTCCGCCGCACTCATCTGGGTGGCATGACGCTGCAGCAGGATCATCTCCTGTTCAAAACGGAAGAAAATGATCAGGGTCACCATGAAAGACAGGCCGATGATAAAAAAGGCCAGGATGACGATCATCGGACTATAGGCGAGCTTGAAGGCCGGATGCACATTGTAGATGACGACGATCAGTCCGACCAGAATCGCGGAGAAGGCGACTATTCGTTTATAGATATTGGCGTAGCCGAACAGAAAACGTTCCATGCAGAAAGCGAACGGCACAAAAAGTGCGATATAGAAGAGAACGCCGAAGAGCACGTCTTTCTGGGTCTTCTCGATCTGGGAGTAGACACGGGCGGCAAGTGCAAGCGATTCCGATGAAGCCTCCCTGAATTCGGTGTAATTCAACTCGGCGAGGCTGCGAACGGATCGAGCCAGAGCCGTCAGACCCCGTTCGCGCAAGGAATTGATTCTCTCGTCATAAATGCCGTGAGACTCGAGGTTTCCTATCCGGGGGGTGAGCAGACGCCAGGCATCAGCGGCGGATCGGTAAATGGTATTGGTAATGCGGGGATAATCATCCACCGGGTACCCGTAACCGAGTGGGCTCTCTTTGCTGCCGTTGGTCAGGATCATTTTGCGGGTGAGCACGTTGTCCGATAAGGTCAGCTTGAGCCAGGAACCCGGTTCCAGGTAGATGGAAGAGATGATCGATTCACGGGTGTCGATCCTGCTGTACCAGTAGCGTTGCGGCGTAGCATCACGGCGACCGTCAAAGAGCTGCATACTGGTCATGTGTTCCAGGCTGCGAGGCTCGAGAAGGTCGAAGATGGTAACTTCCCTGCAGGCGAACATGATCAGCCGTGTCTTCATGGCAGAGCGCTGCATTTTGACCCGATAGTTGTTCTTGCCCGTCTCCTTCTTGTCGATGGCCCAGATCACCTTGCCCGTCTTTTCGTCAAAGCGGTAGCCCTCGATGATCAGCTTGTCGAAGACATTCTTTGCATCGGCAATGCCCTTGTAGAAGAACATGCCGTTGCT
>JAHEMX010000508.1 GCA_024643445.1 Desulfobulbaceae bacterium
TTTCAGTAGGGCCTGGGCCTCGAGCTGATGCCAGTCCGCAGCAATCCATTCACGCGGGGGGACATCCTGGTTTACGGTCAGGGTGATGGAAGGAACACTGACCCGTATCGGATGGGCGGATTTGCCAATCGCCTTGACGGTTCCAGCCACCGGAGCATGCAGGGGCACACCGAGACCTTTTTTTACCTCGGCAACGAGATCGCCTTCTCCAACCTCGGCGCGCTTGGCTACCGTCGGACTGCAGGGGGCACCGATATGCTGCCCGAGAATAATTTCCAGTTCCGCCGGCAGAGGCATGACCTCAACCGGCAGTTTCTCCGTCATTTTTTTCGATTCAGGCGGATGTACGCCGCCTTTCGGAAAGGTAAGAGTAGGTGCCATGTCACTTGCTGTTTAAGCTCTTCGGGTTAATGTCCTGGTCAAAAATGTCAGCAGCACTTCTCTTGCACAACATTTTCTCTCAATAAGCCATCCGGTGATTGTCTTTTTGCACAAGCAGCTTCTGAATTAATTATGAAATTCCGGCGTAATGCTTCATGAACTGGATACGTTCAAAAGCGGACTGATCATCACCCAGTTTATAACTGAGACGACCTCTAAACTCATCCAGGCTGCTGAAGGAATTCTTTTCCATCCAGGTTCGGATGCCTGCAATAATCTCTGTGGCGTGCCTGGCGCCACCTTTATAAAGAGCTGAAACGACCTGAACCGCGGAAGCGCCGGCCAGAAGCATTTTTATTGCACCTTCGCTGTCATGCACACCGGTAGAACCGGCCAGATCACAGTCAACCATACCGGAAAGCAGGGCTATCCAGCGCAGCGGAGTACTGATTTCCACGGGGTCGCTGAAGACACCGGCTGAGGTGAGTTCCATCCTGTTGATATCAATATCAGGACGGTAATAACGGTTGAACAGTACGAATCCGTTTACCTTGCCGGTCCAGCACAGACGTGAAACAAGATTTGCCAGCGAAGAAGAATAGCTGCTCATTTTCAGGGATACGGGAATAGAAAGACCGTCCGTCACCTTGTCAAGCACATCAAAATAGATCTTTTCGTAGTCATGGCAGGACTTGCGGGGATCACTCGGCAGCAGGCTGATATTGATTTCCAGGGCATCGGCACCCGCCTTCTCTATGCGCTTGGCAAAGGCCGTCCATTCTGCAGAACTTACGCAATTGAGGCTGGCAATGACCGGTATATCGGTACTCTTCTTGACTTCCCCGATCATTTCCAGATATTCGGAAACCGCTGAATCACGGGTGTATTGTTTGATATAATCGTAGGCATCGGGGTAATCGGTCTGATATTCGTTCATATTGTGCTTCAGTTCTGCCTCGATCTGTTCTTCATAAAGCGATTTCAGCACAACCGCTCCGACCTGTGCTTCAGCCAGTTCCCGAACGGTCTTAGCCGAGCCTGTCAGTCCGCAGCTTCCGACAATGATCGGGTTTTTCAAGACAAGCCCAAGATATTTTGTCGTAAGATCTGTCATATTATTCCACCCGATGAGGTTTTCAAAAACGGGCGCGCGTCAGGCCATGCATCTGCAGCAAACCAATGCCTAACGGTCCAGGCCGCGATGAGGACAGCACACCCCGAAGAAACAATCATTAATTTTTTATCAGGTACTACAAACAAGCTCTCTTGCTGCACATTACGCCCAACCAGTAGGCACAATTTGCCACTCCCGATGGCTTTGGTAACAATAATCATGTTTCGGTACCAAATAGTTACTGAAAAATCAAGTGGCTTTTCACGGCAGAAAAACCTATCTCATTGAGTTTTAATAAATATTTCAATTTTATTCTGTCCTTAGACTACCTTCACCTCACTGCTTTGCCGGTAATAAATTGAACGATCAGATCATACGGTGGATTCCGCACCATTCTCGCACTTTTCCGTTGCAGTCCGGGCTGGGACTGCTAATATCGGCTTTAATTCAACAGGGACTACAAGCAAATGCTCACCTCCGACCGGTACCGTAAACCACTCCTGCATATCCTGGGCGGCGCAATCATCATCAGCTTTTCCGGGGTCTGGGTCACCTGGGCAACCGTTGCCCCGCTGGTATCTGCCTTTTATCGCGTGTTTTTCGGAACTATCTTCCTGGCTGTCGCCTGTCTCGTCAATGGAGAATTTCAAACGATCTCAGCACGAACAGCACTCCTCACCATATTGTGCGGATTGTGCTTTTCAGCCGACCTCCTCTTGTGGCATATCAGTATTTTGTATGTCGGTCCAGGCCTTGCCACCATTATCGCCAACTTCCAGGTCTTTATCCTCACCGGTGCTTCCTTTCTCTTTTTCGGCCAGCGGCTGCGGCTTCTATTTCTTGCTTCAATACCGCTGGCGTTCCTCGGCCTTTTCCTGGTTATCGGCTTTGACTGGGCAACACTGCCTGCTGATTACCGAACAGGAATCTGCCTGGGGTTGACCGCCGCATTTTTTTACGCCGCCTTTCTCCTGTCCCTGAGGAAAATACAGGAGATACAGGCCGGAATCTCATTTTTCTACGGCCTGATGCTCGTCTCGCTGGCAAGCACCTGTTTCCTTGGCCTGCAGATTATGTTCACCACGACCAGCTTTATGCTTCCTGGCTACGCATCGCTTGGTTCACTGCTCTGCCTGGCCCTGTTTTCCCAGACCATCGGCTGGGCTGTTATTTCCAACTCTCTGCCCAAGGTCGTGCCATCCCTTGCCGGTCTCGTTCTGCTGCTGCAGCCGGCGCTTGCCTTTGTCTGGGACGTGCTGCTTTTTGAACGGCCGACCTCTGGTTTGCAATGGCTCGGGGTCCTGGTCACTCTGGCTGCCATCTATATGGGGATGTCTTCATCGGAAAGAATCAGAAAATAAGGAACCGGGCACGGCGTATATGCAAGGTACCCTTATGTGTTTGAGCGAATATATGGTAAAAGGGTGGTGGTGGAAAAAGCCCCGGCGAAAGAAGAACATTATTTTCCAGTAACTTTTTATTCAGGAACAAAATCATGAAAGTCATTTCACATTACTCAGAAACCGAATCGAAACAATTTGACGGCGAGGTGGTCAAGGGAGTCAACGGCAGAGTCGTTATCGGCCAGCAAGACAATGCACTCAATTTCTGTATGAGAATCTTCACCATAGCCCCGGAGGGATTTACGCCGCGTCATTCTCATGCCTGGGAGCACGAAATTCTCATTCATTC